>JAJQES010000106.1 GCA_021201565.1 Tannerellaceae bacterium | reverse complement strand
TCAGAATAGCATCTCCTTTGTTCCCCGGCCTGACCATAGGGCTGTTAAATTCTCCGTTTTAAGTCCCGGAGGGACGCTCTATCTTAGCCCAGGGCAACGCCCTGGGTTTGAATGTGTTTGTATTGAGTCCTGTAAGGACGGCATAAATTATAATCAATCTGTCGCTATTTTATTATGCCGTGCTTACAGCACTCCTTTTCTTCTTACTGTCTATTACCCAGGGCGTTGCCCTGGGCTGGGATAGAGCGTCCCTACGGGACTTAATACAAATCATAATGGAGAATTTAACAGCCCTATGGTCAGGCCGGGGAACAAAGGAGATGCTATTCTGAGTATTAACTCTGTGATAGTATTTTTGTCAAAGACGCCTCCAGGAAGGCTATATCCTCAGTGGTCGTATCCCAGGAAGTGACCAGGCGCACTTCTGTGATCGCTTCATTCCAATAATAGAAGAAATATTCTTCTGATAATTTTTCTGCCGCTGTTTTGGGCATCGTAAAGAAAATCTGGTTGGATTCAGGTTTCTGTGTAAAACAGATCTCGGGATATTGTTTCAGGATCTCTACGATCTCTTTTGCTTTTTCATTTGCATTGCGGGCATTTTCATACCAGACTTCTTTTTCAAGATAGGGCAGAAACTGCGCCGACAAATAGCGTTGCTTGGAGGCTAACTGAGCGGACTGTTTCCGGAAAAATGGTAGATTCTCCACCAATTCCGGACGGAAAGCGATTACAGCCTCTCCCATCATCAACCCATTTTTAGTTCCCCCGAAGCTCAGGATATCCACCCCGGCATCAACCGTTAATTCTTTCATGGACCTATTGAGATAGACACAGGCATTTGCCAAACGGGCCCCATCCATGTGCAGGTACATATTATATTCGTGGACCAGGTCAGCAATGGCCCGTACCTCTTCCATGGTATAGACTGTACCCAATTCAGACACCTGTGAAATATAGACTGCTTTGGGTTGTGGATGGTGACAGACTCCGAAATGTTGCAGATAGGGACGAATCAGTTCCGGGGTCAGTTTTCCGTCGGGTGTATCCACCGGAGTCACCGTACAGCCGGTCATCCGTGCCGGAGCTCCACATTCATCCACATAGATATGAGCCGTTGAGGCACAAATAATACTGTGGAACGAACGGGTAACCGCCTGTAACGCTACCGAATTGGCTCCTGTACCGTTAAATACAAAAAAAGGAACAGCGTCCGGACCAAATACTTCTTTAATCTTTTGGGTAGCCTGTGCGGTCCACGGATCCTCTCCATATCCCACCGCATGGTCCCGGTTTGCCTCAGCCAATGCTTCCATCACACGTGGATGGACTCCGGAATTATTATCACTTGCAAAACTTCTCATGGATTCTAAAATTTTGCACAAAAGTAATTATTTATACTTGCAAAGTAAGCTTATTGTGTTTGCAAAGAATGTTTTCCTATTCAAAGATTTTTGTTTACTTTTCCAAACCGTTTTATTAATTCTTGTATGAATGAAAAATATATCTACTATTTTTCTACTGGCTTTTTTCATAAGTTTGATTCTCTTACCTGCACAAAACAGAGGGAGTAACAACACGGGT
Organism: Tannerellaceae bacterium; assembly: GCA_021201565.1. Lineage (GTDB taxonomy): Bacteria > Bacteroidota > Bacteroidia > Bacteroidales > Tannerellaceae > UBA4116. Next base: position 5,175 of record JAJQES010000106.1, on the reverse strand, counting down.
GGTTTCTTTCAACGTAAAAAAGAAATAGACTTTTACAGGTTGGAAAGAGCAGCTATACAAAATTGTCTGGTTGACTCTCTCGTTTCTATTATAGAACCTTCCCCGGACTGGGACCAGATCTCTGATAAAGATGCCTTTAGAATATTAATCGTTGCCTGCGAAAAAGATTCTTCCGGGACGGCGCTACGTTACCTGGTCGAAAAAGGAATTAACCTTCACAACCGAAGTATCCATGATGCTCTTAGCCCTTTGCATTATGCTGCCCAGGCCGGAAATATACATACCACTAAAATTCTGGTAGAACACGGATTGGATGTAAACGAAAATATATCCGGATATGATTTGCCTTTATCGTATGCTGCTCAGGGAGGTTCCCTGGAAGTGGTAAAATTTCTGGTTGAACACGGAGCCTTTATTATTTCTCCGGAAGATAAACAGAAAAATGCTGTTATGAAAGCTGCGGGGTACGGACACGTCGAAATATTTAACTATCTTACAGAGGTGTTACAGGAAGAAATGGACTGGGAGGAATGCCTGCGAATGGCTATTGGGGGAGGGAACCCTGCCATAGTAACCTATCTGGTTGAAAAGAAAAAGGTAGATATTAATAAACCCTACTACACCAATATGTATTTTATTCAAACAGCTGCTGAAAGTTTCCGGCCTACTGCTCCTATTATACTGGAGTATCTGCTTTCAAAAGGGGCCAGACTGGAAGATATAAATAACGGTGAACTTTTTCCCTGGGCTTTCCGGAAGTGCCGGGAAGAGACCCTTCTCTGTATATTAAACCATATAGAAAATCCTCCGATCCAATGTAGTGGCGGAGGAGAGACCTGGTGCGGACTGGCAGAAGCATTGGATAAAAACTGGTTTAAGCTGGCAGAATGGTTCTTACATTTTGAGACAGACTATACATTCAGGGGCAAACCGTTATTGATTTATTTTGCTGACGAACTGGAAGACTCAGCGCAGATTCTTGCCTTTCTGATTGGGCATGGCATAAATACTGACTATCTCTCCGAAGCTTTGTTACACGCTGCTGCCCATGACAATATCGAAGCTATAGAAACACTTCTGACTGCCGGTGCTGATATTAACTTTGAACAAAACGGAGAAAATGCACTTTGTCTGGCTAACGACCGGATGACAGCAGAACTACTTATAGACAGGGAAATAGATACACGGAATCCTAAACTACAAGAAAATCTCTGGCGAAAACCCGATGTATGTATGGAACTGATATGGAAAAAAGCTAAGATTAAATTTACTCAGGAAATGCTGGACAAAGGATTAAACTATGCTGCCCGTTCCTGCCACCATAACGCGATCCGGTATTATATTTCAAAAAAGGCTGACCCGAACTATTTCCATCCGACCTGTATTCCTCCCCGGCTTATGACTGAGACAGATAAAAGCGTTGGCATGACAGCCCTTATGGTCTATGTGACTTTTAAACCTTCTTCGGAAGAGATTATACAGGAACTTGTTAAAGCCGGTGCAGAGGTTAATCTGGCGAATGAGGAAGGAATGACGGCGTTGCATTATGCTGCTATGCCTAACCTGGAAAGTTCTTTTCAGGCAACTGAAGGAATAGGAAGCAGACAAGACCGGGAAAATGGAGCGCATGCCCATACCATCTTTCCTTATAAATCCTATGATGCATTTTTTAAGAGCCAGGCGGAAACCAAACTGCTTCCTCTTCTCAGAGCCGGCGCAAAAGTGAACGTCGTAGACAAGGAAGGCAAAACGCCTCTGCAAAAAGCCATAGAGACAAACAATACCTACGCTATTGAGCTATTAAAAAGAGCCGGGGGAAAGTAAAAACTTCTTTTGAGGGCAATGTCATTCAAAAAAGGTATAATTTAATCCGGGTTGTAAACATTTTGGACGGAGGGGATCTCCCGATCCCCGACTCCTGAGCGTCCGGATCTCCTGATCCGGCATCCATAGCTATGGTTTAAAATAGGTAGAGTGTTATAAGTGGATCACAGATCCACATTTACTAAGCCGGGGATCGGGAGATCCCCTCCGTCTAAAATGATCGGAAGATCCTCTCCGTAAAAATGTAAATACTATTCCCCTGAAGAAAGGGATTAGAGAGTTATGCTTTGATCTTTATGACACATTTATGTATTTCTCCTTCTCCAATCATGGGCTGGTGTCCGTCTTCCGGAAAGAAAATTGCACATTCGCCATCTGTCAGGGAGAAGAAGATAGTCGCTTTGTCTTCAAAGAAAAGAATATCTTTTTCGGGATCATATTCACCTACCGGTTTCCGGCAGGCTTCCCGTTTTACCCAGCCGAAGGTTTCTTTGCCTTTTATACAAATTTGAATATCAATATACGCATTGTGCACTTCCATGCGGGCATCCTCTTCTTTTTTCAGCTCTGCCTTCATAATGTTAGCCCAGGAGTTTTCTCCGTCAATCGGATATTTACCGGGTTCCAGAGAAGTAATATCCGTAGAAGATACATATTGAACTACCTTCTCAAAATGTGGATTCAGCGCCACATAGTTTTTCAAATTCTTTAAACTGTCAATTACCATAATACGTTTACTTTAGAAATTAGTGATGTTTGTTAACTCAGGGCTAAAATAGTTCTTTTTTCTCATATCGTTGCAACAGGTGTAAAAAAACAGATCCGCCTCCCGGCGGATCTACTATAATTCCCATACAAAAATTGGTTTGGTTATCTATTTAAATATCATAGACTATCGCTGAAAAGTTTTTCAAAATAGACTCCCTTTGTTGCGGCGAAGCAACAAACAGGGCTGTCGATAATGCTTCTCCTTCTGTTGCCCGTCGGGTGACAACAGATACACCGCGGACACCTTCCACATACTTTCCGGTATAAGGAGAACGGATGTGTTTACGACCGGTACTTTCATTTCCGGAAGTGGTCAGACATTCATTGAAAAGAGTTACTTCCCGGTTGGTTTGCCCATTCAGATCAATGCCGATTTTCCAGCCTTCTGCGCAGGGATGATTCCCCAGTGCCAGCACTGAACTATTTCCCATGTTGATCAATGCGTCCTTTATATGAAACCGTTCCAGAATCGTCCGTATATTTTCTAGTGCATACCCTTTCAGAAAGCCGGATAAATTAATCCGTATTCCCGGTTTGTCGAAAGAAATAGCCGAATGCTCAATATCCATACAGACCGCCTTTGCCGTTTCCGGGGTGTGACTGTCTGACTCAATAGTTACATCAAAACAGCCTGCTGTCAATTTTCCGTAATCCAGGCTCTCCCATATTGCAGAGAATAACAATTCACTCACCACCAATGGGGTTCCGGGTAGCTGATTGTTCAGCAAAGCCAGTTCGCCGGACGGATTAAAGTAGTTACCGGCCTGTTCCAGTTGCCGGATGGCATTATAAATAACGGTACCAATGCCTTTACATTCTTCTTCGGATCTGTTGCATAAAACAATATCCACACGGGTATGCATGGCACTGAACCACGTATAATACATACTTTGCCGGTCAGTCAGTTGTTTGTATATACCCGTCACTACCTGCCCGTTTTATGAAACACCTTTTTTTGACCGGAACAATTCTCTTCCCAGACAAAAGATCAACCGTATTCCACACCAGGCGATATACAGTACAACAGAAAAAACCGCTACATATCCGATTGAGGTAAACAGTTCTGAAAATGAACTGCGGTCATACGTCAGAATTGCATATACATTTGCCAGATTGGCTAACAGGAAACAGACCAGAAAAGTAATGACTTCTATTCGCTTACGTCTGCCTGAAATGACTGTATCTTTCATTGTTCTACTTTTTTACGTTGGTGATTCAGATAATCCAATTTAAATTCATCCGGGAAAGTCAACCTTTTTCCCTCTTCTATTGCCTGATGTCCCAACAGGGTCAGGGCACTGGCATAATAGCCTTCTTCAGCAATGAAAGGAGGTTGTTTACGGGTAATTGACGCTTCCACAAATGCATCCAGCAGATTAGACGTTCCATCCGAATCCGGTTTCTTCCCTAAAATATATTCTCCTTTGTTCTCTCCTGCCGTTTCCGGTGCCCAACTGGTTCCGGCAAAAGGCAAGGTATTAAACAGGTTGTTTTCAATCTCATTGATCATCCGTAAAAATGCCGGTGCCGGTGCTATCTCTTCAAAATAAAATTTTCCTTTTTCCGGTTCAACGGTTCCCAGATGTCCCATGATCTGCTCTTCCAGGCCATAAAATTTATTGGCAATCACAGAATCAAATGTCAGTTTAGCTCCATTATCAAAAATATAAAGACAACTCACATTATCATATACTTCACGCCCATCCTTCCAGTGAGTGATCGCGCCGTGGCCCATCACCTGATTGGGGATAGATCTCATGGCCCAGCTCCCGATCTGCAACTGGTGCCCTCCTAATTCCGTCATAAGTCCTTTAGAATATTCCCGGTAGAGCCTCCAGTTAATATGCCGTTCTAACTCCGGGGAAGGAACAGGCCTCCGCCAGTCACCGTTCCGGTTCCAAAAGGTTTTAACCGCCTGAATATCGCCAAAAACTCCTGCATGGATCATCTCCATGACTTTAATATAACGGGGATCAAATAATCGCTGTTGACCGGTAAAAAAGATCAGGCCGGTAGTTCTGTGCTTTTCATAGATCCGGAAGCATTCTTCCATCGTGAATCCAATGGATTTCTCACAAAACACATCTTTGCCGGCATCAAATGCGTCCAGCGCAATCTGACAATGCGTGTTCAACGGGGTAGCGATCAACACGGCATCTACATTTTTATCCTCCAGCATCTGCCGGTAATCCCGGTACAGAGTAGCATCAGGTGCAATTCTCAATGCCTGATCTAAAGAGGGCTGGTAAATATCACACAAAGCCGTGATCTTTGCTTTCGGATTGCGTGCCAGGAAACTCATCAGATGTTGTCCCCGTGAACCCGGACCGACTACACCAATCCGCGCGATGGATGAAGCGGTGTGTTTTTGTTCTGAAAAGGCAGATAACCATGGGCTGGAAGCTAATACCGAAGAAGCTCCGAGCAACCCCACCTGCTTAATAAAATCACGTCTGTCTAAAGAATTGTTTTTCATATATTGTATTCCTTATTATTGCATAACTTATTAGTGTTTGCGAACACAAAGTAAATAAATAATTAAAATAATGAATAGGATAAATTAACTTTTTAACAACATATAGG
>JAJQES010000012.1 GCA_021201565.1 Tannerellaceae bacterium | reverse complement strand
GGCCTCCACAGTCGATTCTATATGACCTCTTAATTTAACTCCTTTGGTAGGATCTTTTTTTATTAATCCCTTTTCTATGGCATCATTAATATAAATTCTGAAAACACTGATATGCTTATTTATCGTTACTTCTTTTAATTTCCTTTTGCGCAGATATAAAACAAACTTCCTAAAGAAATCTTTTGTCATGTCTGCAAAAAGAAGATTTGCCTTAAATTGTTTTAGGTTATTGAGACAAGATAGATGTTTTTTTTGTGTTGATTCCTTTATTTCATTAAACCGGATCTGCTGATAAGAGGTGCAGAACTCATAGAAGTTTTTATAGATACCAGGGTTTTTATATTCTTCCCAAAATAGGGAGGGAGTAAGAACAACGCCATCTTTCCGGAGACGGAATCTGACAAAAATATCAGTAATCTTGGCTTTGATATCTGAAATAATGAGATTCAGATCTTTTGCACTTTCAAGGTTTGATTTTATAATGCCCTTTTCCGGATCGAAGTATTTAGAAGCAGTGCTGATTTTAGTCGGAACCTCGATCTTTTCCCGATTAATATAAAAACTAATATAAATCGGAGCTTCTCCCTTTTTATTTGCTTGCTTTAAATAGACTCTGAGTGTTGCCATAATTTTCCCTGCATTACGATTTTTACCTACTTTTTACTGTTAAAAACTGTTTGATATTTCACTGTAGATGTATAAAGAGAGTTCATATAGGTACAAAATACAAAAGGACACACAGCTTTCGCTGTATGTCCAATGTGAATGTATCTAAAAAGGTGGTCCCACTTGGGCTTGAACCAAGGACTCCCTGATTATGAGTCAGGTGCTCTAACCAACTGAGCTATAGGACCTGTTCAGAGACCGGCTCTGAAATCGGGTGCAATATTACGATATTAAATCGATTTTTGCAAATGTTATCCTGAAAATATTACTTCTCTTCGCTTTCCTCACCTGCGAATTCCATCAAATAAGCTTTGATGAAACCGTCGATTTTACCGTCCATGACGCCATTTACATCGGATGTCTGGAAGTTGGTACGATGGTCTTTTACCCGGCGGTCGTCAAAGACGTAACTGCGGATTTGGGATCCCCATTCAATCTTTTTCTTTCCGGCTTCAATCTTCTGTTGGGCAGCCATTCGTTTTTGCAACTCCATGTCATATAACATGGACTTCAACAGACGCATGGCGTTTTCACGGTTCCCTAACTGGGAACGGCTTTCCGTGTTTTCAATCAGGATTTCACGGGTTTCACCGGTGTCGGGATCTTTGTAATTGTAGCGTATCCGGACTCCGGTTTCTACTTTATTTACGTTCTGTCCACCGGCACCTCCTGAGCGGAATGTATCCCAGGTGTAATCTGCCGGGTTGATCTCGATCTCGATGGTGTCGTCCACTAAAGGAGTCACAAAGACAGAGGCAAAAGAGGTCATTCGTTTTCCCTGTGCATTGTAAGGGGAAACACGTACAAGGCGGTGTACACCGTTTTCACCTTTCAGGTAGCCGTATGCATAATCCCCTTCGAATTGTATGGTTACGGTTTTGATACCTGCTTCGTCTCCTTCCTGTAGGTTACTGATTGTTACTTTATAGTTATTCGCTTCTCCCCAGCGCAGATACATACGCATCAGCATAGAGGCCCAGTCCTGGCTTTCGGTTCCTCCTGCCCCTGAGTTGATTTTCAGGATACATCCTAACTGGTCGGCTTCCTGGCGGAGCATGTTACGGAATTCCAGGTTTTCCACCAGAGTCAACGCTTTTTCGTAGGCCTGGTCTACTTCTTCTTCACTGATAATTCCTTCTTTTACATATTCATAGGATAATTCAAGTTCCTCCGTGGCGGCTTGTACTTCAGTGAAAAGTTCAATCCATTTCTTGAGTTCTTTCACTACTTTCATATGTGCCTCGGCACGTTTGTTGTCTTCCCAGAACTCAGGATCCTGTGTACGGAGTTCTTCTTCTTCTAATTGGATGGTTTTGCCATCAATGTCAAAGGTACCCCCTCAACGCCCGCTGGCGTTCCAACACCTTATGGAATTGGTCTGCTGTAATCATAATTGTCTTACTTTTTTGTTTTTGAGATGCAAAGATAGGGGGCAATTGACAATTGACAATTGACAATTGACAATTTTTAAGCTATTCTTTGTACATTTCTTCTATTTGAGTGGCATAGTTTTCCAGAATCACGGGACGGCGCAGTTTTAAGGTATCGGTCATTTCGCGGCTTTCCATAGTGAACGGCTGAGGTAACAGCATGAAGCGCTTAATCTTTTCATAGGAGGCCAGATCTTTCTGGTGTTCTTCTATCCGGGATTCGATCATCCGGTGGATTTCCTGATTGTGGATTAATTCTTCCCGGTCAGTATAACCGATCAGTTTGCTTTTAGCGTATTTCTCCAACTGCTCAAAATCAGGAACGATCAATGCGCTTACGAATTTACGGTCATTGCCAATCACTGCTATCTGCTGAATATACTTGTCACTGCCTATCAGCCCTTCTATTGCCTGGGGAGCAATGTATTTTCCATTGGATGTTTTATAGAGATCTTTGATCCGTTCATGGAAAAAGAGGGTATTTCCTTCCATATGGCCGGCATCTCCGGTGCGGAAATAGCCGTCTTCCGTAAATACGTGGATGTTTTCTTCCGGTTTTTTGTAATAGCCGGATGTAACGGTTTTCCCTTTTACCAGAATCTCATTGTTAGCCGGGTCGATCCGCACCTTTACACCGGGCATCAGTGTACCAATCGAACCGATGATAAAGCCTTTGTCCGGATAAAAACAAACTGTCGCGCAGGTTTCACTGAGTCCATAGCCGACTACGATGGGCATATTGACTGATTGCAGGAATATATTTACATTATCTGCCAGGGGAGCCCCGGCTGTTGGGAAGAGTTTACCCTTTTCCAGTCCCAGTACTTTTTTCAGCATCTGGAATACGGTTTTATTATACAGGTTGAATTTAAAGGCCAGCCCTGCAGGGGGACGAATCCCTTTGTTTTTATATTCCAGATTATAATCATGTCCGGTCTTGATGGCATCCCGGAATATTTTTTGCATAAATCCCGGTGAAGAGGCAATTTTATCCTGTACTCCGATATATACTTTCTCCCAGAAACGGGGTACGTTACACATAAGGGTCGGATGGACCTCTTTGAGAGTTTCCTGTATTTTTTTCGGGTCCTGGTTGATGGCAATGGTGACCCCTTTGTGAAGGCAATAGGAGGACCAGGCTTTCTCAAATATGTGAGTAAGAGGAAGGAAACACATAGAGGTATCCTTATCGGTGACCTGTGGCAACCGTATATCATGAATACGACAGACTTCTATAAAGCTGTAATGATGTAATACGACCCCTTTTGGTTCACCGGTAGTTCCGGAGGTGTAAATAATGGTAGCTACATCTTCCGGAGATGCTTCATTTATTCTGACTTTTACAGTAGATTCTGCCTGTGCATTTTCTCCGAGACATAAAAAATCATCGAAGAATATGGAGGTTTTGTCTTCCGGGTTTAATTTGACTGTCCGGTCAAAAATGATAAGTCTTTCTAAAAATGGTGACTCTTTCTGTACTTTAAATGCATTATTGTATTGAAGTTGTTCTCCGACAAACAGTGTTTTGATTTCAGCATCGTTAATAATATATTCAATCTGAGCCGGAGAACTGGTAGCATACAACGGCACCGAAACGGCCCGGTTGGCATAGGCTCCGAAATCGGTGTAATAACAATGAACCATATTCTGGGAGTAAACACCGATGTTTTCGTGTTCTTTGATCCCAAACTCAGCCATCGCTTTAGCAGTTGCCATCACTTTATCGGAAAGCTCTCTCCAGGAAATTTCATTCCACTTACCATTTTCATTATTACGATATAAGAGGGCCTGTCTTTTCTGGTATTTTTCAGCCCGGCGATGGATAAGTTCCGCTAAATGATAATAAGTCATTGTTTTACGTTTTTAATTGACGTTACAAAAATAATGTATTCTGTTAATAAACGGTAAGTTTTTACACAAAACTTTCAAAAGTGTGCAATTTTTGGAGAAAGGAACATTATTTAGTATAGAGACTTTCCAGTTCTTCGACGGATTGTTCTTCCATGATCCGGATAGCGATATGGGCACAGGCTTCGGCGTCCGCGAGAGCATGGTGATGGTTTAACAACGGGTAACCGCAATATTCGGAAACAGTGTTCAGCTTATGGTTGAAGAGGAACGGATAAAATTTACGTGCCAGACGGCAGGTACAATGAAACCTGTATTTGGGATAAGCCAGGTCATGCATCTGAAAAGCAGCTTTCAGGCAGCTTTCGTCAAATACACTGTTATGAGCCACAAGAGGCAGTCCGTCAATGTGAGGGGCAATCCCTTCCCATACTTCCGGAAATTCCGGGGCATCCATTGTATCTTTGTAGGTAAGATGATGGATGGCCGTTGTCCAGCTGGTATAATAATGCGGGCGGGGGCGGATCAGGCTATACAGATTATCAATAATCTTCCCATCTTCCACTATTGCGATCCCTACACTGCAAACACTGCTTCGTTTCCCGTTGGCAGTTTCAAAATCTATTGCAGCAAATCGCTCCATATTTACCATAGTTCTTTTTGCAAAGGTAGCATAAAAAATGAACACATTTGTGGATCTTCCTGTTATTCAATGCAAAATAGGAGACAAAAAAGTTAATGCGGGGATGTATGTTTTTAAATTTATATATTTATATATTTGCCGGAACTAAACAACCGTATTTTATGAGAACAGTAGTACATACAGAAAAAGAAGTGATGGAGGAGGTGATCCGGCAATGTGAAATTTGTTTCGTAGGCATGGCGGATACAGATGGTACACCCTATGTGATTCCGATGAATTTTGGTTACCGGGACGGGGTTGTGTATCTGCATTCGGCTCCTCATGGAAAAAGTCTGGACATACTGAAACGGAATCCTTTGGTTTGTATCACTTTTTGTGGAAAAGGAGAGATTGCCTTTCAGGATAAACAGGTGGCCTGTAGTTATGGGATGCGTGCTAAAAGTGTGATCGGCTACGGAAAGGTAGAGTTTGAGGAGGATATGGAGGGCAAAAGAGAGATCCTGGATATTTTTATGGGTCAGTATTCAAAGATGAAATTTAAATACGGAGATCCGGCTGTAAGAAATGTAAAGGTGTGGAAGGTGCCGCTTGATACAATGACCTGTAGAGAGTTTGGGGCTCCATACCGGCAATAAATAGGAAAAAGGTCAAAATTAATTAACTATGAAGAAAAGTGTGTTTTTATTATTTATACTGGGTATCTTGTGTGCCTGTGAAGGGCCACAGGGGCCTGCCGGACGGGATGGTGTTTCGCCGGACTGGGAGATCGTGAATTTTACCGTCGAGGAAGAGGACTGGGAGTATGTAGATGATCCGGATGGAACGAATCCTCATTATGTATTTGATTTCGATTTTGATGAATTGACGAAGACTGTCTATGAGAAAGGAAATATAGATATTTATATGTATGCCAACCCGGCTAATCGCCAGGCAGGGTATTACCCTGTTACGGACTCTTTTCCAATTGAGCGAAGCAATGACCTGTGGAGCTGGACGGAGTTTTATTCGGCCCTTTGTTATCCGGGTGGGATTACTTTCACAGCCCGTTGCAGTGATTTCGATATGGTGGAATCCGGAGAATGGGCTCCTGCGCGGCAAACTTTCCGTGTAGTTTTAAATTGGTAATTCAGGCTGTTTTAAATATTTAATGTATTTTTGCAGGTAATATGAGTTTGGATATGCAAGAGCATAGTAATTCCTTGAGTATTACCGTAGATCAATTGTCGGAAGAGACGTCTTACAGGAAGCTGTTCCATTCCTACCGGGAAGGGGAGATGCTTCCTTCGGAAGAACTTCTTTGTGAAGTGGTGGATTTGTGCCGCTCTATCCTTTTCCCCGGATATTTCGGGAATGCCCGCATTAGTACACAAACGATCCGTTACCATACCGGTGTGAATGTGGAGACGCTGCATAGCCTGCTGGCACGTCAGATTTATGCCGGTTTGTGTTTTTCGGATACAACCTGTGAAACCTGTACGGATGAATCCCGTGTGGCAGAGTCAGAGAGGCTGGCGACGGCTTTTATCGCTACTTTGCCGGATATGCGGAGTGTACTGGCTACGGATGCGGAAGCCACGTATGCCAATGACCCGGCCGCTCATAGTGCTTCGGAGGTAATCATCTGTTATCCCGGATTCCGTGCAATTGTGAATTACCGGATTGCCCATGAATTATATAAACTTGATATTCCCTTCATACCCCGTATGATCACAGAAATGGCTCATTCCGAAACCGGGATTGATATTCATCCGGGAGCAGTGATCGGACATCATTTCTCGATTGATCACGGTACAGGGACAGTGATCGGGGAAACCAGTGTGATTGGAAATTATGTGCGCATTTTTCAGGGAGTTAGTCTGGCAGGAGAAAAACTTCCTCCCGATGAAAACGGAAATACCCGGCGTGGAGTGGCAAGACACCCGGTGGTGGAAGATCACGTAACGGTTTATTCAAATGCAACCCTGATCGGCCCTATAAGGATAGGGGCCGCTGCTACTATCTGTGGAAATGTATGGATAGCGGAAGATGTTCCTGCTGGAACAATCGTAAAACAATGGACAAAATAACTGATATAAAAGACAATGACTTCAACGTTTGAAATGGTAGCCAAGACTCTGTATGGACTCGAAGAGATCCTGGCCGGAGAATTAATCGCCCTGGGCGCCAATGATGTAC
>JAJQES010000252.1 GCA_021201565.1 Tannerellaceae bacterium | reverse complement strand
GCTATATACATTCATCTTTTTCAGTTAGTTATAAACACTCTATAAGTTAGATTTTACCCTGCATTCATATTAGTTCACAATGAACTGCAATCTTTGAAAGAAATTGAGGCTGGAATTCATACGAATACGCAATATATTTTGTACTTTCAGATAGGATTTTGTTAAAAAATGTGGCTGGAAACTTTTTTTTATCAAACAATAGTTTACCTTTGTAATCGTAATCTTGAAAACCCATTTTACTGAGGCAAGTTTTTAAGATAAAATGAATTAGTTCATTGTGAACTAAGGAAAAACATCCCCGTTTTTTCTTCTCTCCACCCGGTAAAACATCATTACGAAAAAGGACAATTTTATCTTTATTAAGAATAAGGAAAGAAGTAGCAGGTTTCTTCTACCATTTCACAGGTCACAGATGGGTATCTCCGAACCTGGATCAAAAGGAAACCAAAAACATTCCTTACATTTGTAAATAAACATGTATATAATGAAAAAGTATCTTTTTTCCCTAATCCTGGTTTCCTTATTTTCCGGTATTCGTGCCGCTGAACCTCAGGAACTCCCGCAACTGAAAGCTCTCTTTGACTCTTTTGGTGTATATGGCTCTATTGTGATCTACGACCAGCAGAATAACCACTATATGGGATACAATCTGGAACGATGCAACGAAGCTTTTGGTCCGGCTTCTTCCTTTAAGATAGCCAATACATTGATTGCTCTGGAAACAGGTGTGGCCACCCCGCAAACGGTGTTCAAATGGAACGGGGAAAAACAAAGATTACAAGTATGGGAACAGGATGTCAATCTCCGGCAGGCTTTTCAGATATCCTCTGTTCCGGTTTATCAGGAAATCGCCCGGCGGATCGGAGCAGAACGCATGCAATATTACCTCCGGTTATTTAACTATGGAGAGATGGATGTGCATCCGGACAACATTGATTTGTTCTGGCTGGAAGGTGAATCGCAGATTACCCCTTACCAACAGGTCTATTTCCTGCAAAAACTCTACAACCTGCAACTTCCCGTCAGCCGTAAAGCCATGGAACAAACCAAAGCGATTATGGTACATGAAGAGAAAGAGGGGTATACGTTAAGTGGTAAAACCGGATGGGCCACACGCCAGGAGAAAGATGTGACCTGGTTTGTTGGTTATCTGGAAACAAAAGGAAACGTCTACATCTTTGCCACCAACTTAGAACCCTGTCCGACTACCGATCCTGACAGTTTCGCCCAAACCCGGATCCGGTTAACCAAAGAGGTGTTCCGGACACTCGGGTTAATGAATTCATAAAACCATTTAGTCCATCTGTAGCATTTCTGTTCCTGCCAACAGGAAAGCTCCTACCCCATATACCGCCGTCATATCCGCAGTGACTTTTTTGGGATCTGCTCCGATAGGTTGGACATACCCGAGTTTTCCTTCTTCATTGATGGTACTTAACAAGGCTTTCCAGGCTGTACGGACTGGCGTCTGATAGGTGTTACGATCCAATAGCCCGGTATTGATGCCATACGCCAACGCATAGGTGATCAAAGCGGTCGCGCTGGTTTCCGGGGACGGATAACTCTCCGGGTCCAATAAACTGGCGTGCCAGAATCCATCTTTATCCTGTAAACTTACCAAACGGCTGACCATGGTACGGAACAGATCTTCGTAGAAGTCCCGCTGAGGATCATTTCCGGGTAAATCACGCAACAGGTTTGCCAGCGCGGCTACTACCCAGCCATTTCCTCTCCCCCAGAAAATCTTTGCTCCATTCTGCTCCTGCTTTTCAAAATAACTGTCATCCCGGTAAAACAACCGGTCTTCCGGACTATACAGATGGGTAAAGGTCTTCCGGATCTGCTCATGCATAAACTCCAGAAAGCGATGTTCCCCGGTAAGACGGGCCAGCCTGAGATAGACCGGAGGAGCCATAAACAGGGCATCACACCAGCTCCATACCTGTTTGTTCTTATAATTCATATCCGGTTTGGGAGGATTAGCCAATACCCACTCAAGGCGTTCACGGGTAGCAGTGATCATTTTTTCTTCTTTATACACTTCATACATATCCAGATAAAATTGTCCTATGCAAAACTCATCGGCATGATACAGGAACTCTCCGAAATTAGCCGGAATACGCCATTCATTGGTTTCTCCAATCTCATACAGCCAGTTATAATAAGGTTCCGGATCTTCTGCCATGGCTGCCCAACGGGCTAATCCCATATAGAGTGTTGCATTTGTCCAGGCATCAATTCCATAGTCATGCAGGTATCCCCCACTGCCGGTGGTTTTATAAGTGAAATTCTGCATTTGCCAGTTTGCCACCCGGGCCATTACCTGCCGGATCTCTTTCTTTTTATCATTCTCTGCATTTTTCCGGGATACTACCGGATAGGATATAGCAAAGAGTAAGGTTAATACAACCACTACCGAAATTCGTGTTTTCATAATTTAGTTTGTCTCTTTAATTAGTAAAATTATACAGAGACAAAAATAAATCAGTAGGGATAGTCCCGTTAGCTCATTTGATTTTATGTTTTGCTTTATTTGACTTTTTCCTCACCGGAAGCGGTTTCCGGGGATGCTTTTTTATGTTTTGAAGCAAAAACAGTCGGCGGGTCTCCAAACTCTTTCTTAAATGTACGGGTAAAATAAGACTGGCTCTCTATACCGATCTGGTCCATCACTTCACGCATGGAGAGATCCTGCTCTACGATTAACCGGGCGGCTTTCCGCAGGCGGTAACTCAGAATAAATTCAACAACCGACTTTCCGGTCATGCTTTTGATCTTGGTATACAGTTTGCTGCGGCTAATCGAAAGCTGGGTCGCGATATACTGAATATCCATTTCCGGCTGGTCCAGGTGCGTGTCAATGATCTCTACAAAATGTTTAAAGAATTTACTGTCACTCTCATTCTGTACTAATTCGGAGGTATCGGCAAAATAGTTGCGGGCATAATACTCTTTGAGTTGTTCCTGACGCTTGAAAATATTACCGATAGTCATCAGGAGAAGCTGCGGGTCAACCGGTTTCTCAAAATAAAAATCAGCACCGGAATGAGCTCCTTCCAGTTTACTTTCAAGACCTGTCCGGGCAGTGAATAACATCAACGGAATATGGCTGGTATTTACATCGGATTTGACCTCCTGGCAGAAGGTGATCCCGTCTTTCTCCGGCATCATGATGTCGCTGACAATGAGATCAATCTCTTTTTCATGAAGCACTTCATACGCTTCCCGTCCGTTGGCCGCCTCTACCACTTCATATAATCCGGACAACGACTGCACGACCAGCTTCCGCAGTTCTTCGTTATCCTCCGCCAGAAGAATTCTCTTTTTATCTCTTACAATCTCTTCGACCACTCTCTTCTCTTCCGGAGACACCGTCTCTTCCGGAACAGGCTGCATAGATTCCGGTTCCTCCCGGGAAGCTATAAATGCTATTTCAGCAGGGGCATAATAATCAGCCGTCGCCGGCAGGGTAACGATCATATCGGTTCCCTTTCCTCTTTCACTATGAATGGTGATGGCCCCTTTGTGGAGCAGGACGAGAGCCTTGACCAGTGCCAACCCGATCCCGGTCCCCAGATGAGAACCGGCATTGACGGTTTTGACTTTATAAAAACGGTCAAACACTTTGCGGATGGAATCCCCCGAAATACCTACTCCGGAATCTCTCACGACTATTCCAAAACAGGTTTCCGGCACTTTCGTTCCTTCCTCAATGGTATAGGAATCCGGATAACCGGAGTTGATAGTAGTAATATCCTTATAGGTTTCGATATAGACATACCCTCCATGGGGTGTATATTTAAAAGAGTTATTGAGAAGATTCATAATGATCTTATCCAGGACCTGTCTGTCTATAAATACAGGCTGATTCAGTAAAGGGTCACACTGGATACGGAAATTGATCTCATGTTGTGCCGCATACTCCTCAAAATCACCGGCAATCTGTTGTACAAAGGCATTGATATCCACCGGTTCTACCTGTAACGTCATCTTATTATTGGAGATGGAACGGAAGTCCATCAGGTCATTGACCAGATTAAGCAGCCGGCGGCTATTCCGTTCCAGAATGGGAAAATAGTTCTCCCCGGTCTTTTCCTGTTTCAACCGGTCTACCGTTCCCAGGATAAGAGACAACGGGGTACGGAAATCGTGGGAAATATTGGTAAAAAACTGTAACTGTGCCTGATGGATCTCTTCCTTTTTCTGTTTATCCAGCTGGTCCATATAGAGTTGCATCTTCAACCGTTTCTGATGCAGATAATACCGCACGATCAGATACACGATCCCTCCCAGTACCAGTGTATACAGCAGATAGGCCGGCAAACTAAACCAGGGAGCCGGCAGCCGTTTGATCCGGATCAATGTAGGGGTATCGCTCCATACCCCATCGTTATTAGCCGCCAGAATTTCAAAAAAATAATCCCCCGGTGGTACTTTACTATAAAAGGCACTCCGGTCCGTCGCATCCGTTTCGATCCAACGATTGTCATATCCTCGTAAACGGTACCGGAACCGGTTCTTTTCCGGAGCTAAATAATTATCCGAAGAAAAACGGAAACCGAAATTAGTTTCCCGGTGTGACAACCGGATCTCCCCTTCATACGGACTGGAAAGAAAAGAAAGAGTC
The DNA here is from genome assembly GCA_021201565.1 of Tannerellaceae bacterium. Lineage (GTDB taxonomy): Bacteria > Bacteroidota > Bacteroidia > Bacteroidales > Tannerellaceae > UBA4116. Next base: position 2,136 of record JAJQES010000252.1, on the reverse strand, counting down.
CGGTTCTTTGTAACAGGCCTTACCGGAACCTGGTCAATATAAAAATCGGAAATAATCACCCGGGGCTGATAAGGATTGGCAGAAATCTCCCGAGGGTTAACAATGGTAAAGCCGCGGGAACCTCCAAAAAAAAGTTCACCGCTCCTACTTTTCATACAGGACAGGGGATAATATACCTCTCCCTGCACTCCATCCGCCTCGTCAAAACGCAACCAGCTATCTTCCGGAATATTGTATTTAAACAGACCCTGGTCGGTTCCTACCCATAAATTACCATCATTATCCGGGCATATACTGAAAACAGAAGAGACCCCATAACGCAGAATCCCGTCATACAGAGTAATGGTTCCCGTTTTTATATGGTAGCGGATCAGCCCGTTCCCAATGGTTCCGATCCAGAGATAATTTGCGCCATCACTGCATAGCGTCTGGGCATTCCAATAAAAAGAATCGCTTCCAGCCATTCTTTTTATTACGCCATCTTTTTTGTTTAATAGATATAAGTTCTTATGGGTGATCACCCATAAGAACGACTCATTTGTCTGACAAATGTCGAATACAAACGAAGTGGTCTCATCGGTATCCAATTCATAATGAGTAAATCTCTTTTCCCGGAAATCATAATAAGAAAGTGCCAGTTTATAATACTGGTAAGCAATCCAGAGTCCCCGGTCTCCATCCGTAATGACTTTCCGGAGATCATTGGTGAGCAATAGCGGAGGAACCCCTTTCTCATTTTTAAAATGAGTGAAACGATCCTTTTCTATATCATAACAATCCAGCCCTCCCCGGAACATAGCAATCCAGAGATTTCCCTGATGATCCGGTGCAATGGATTTCACATTATCATACGATAAACCCGGACCGTTTTTCCGGCTCCTGAACCAGGTAAATTCCCCCGTCTGCCGGTCCATCCGGTTTAACCCACCTCCTTCGGTTCCAATCCATACATAAGGCCCGGTCTCGGCAAAAGAACTCACTACCTTATGGCTAAGTCCCTGTGTCTTCTGCCGGGACGTTTGAAAACGAGGCTTTTCTTCCGGATTCACATAGCAGACCTGTCCGGAAAAGGTGCCGATCCAGACATTCTGCTGAAAATCTTCCTGGATAGTCCAGATTGAATTATTCGGCAAACTAAACGGATCAGAGCGCGAAGAAAGGTAATGTGTATATTCAAAAGTATCCGGATCCATAATATACAGTCCCCGCTGAGTACCGATCCATATAAAACCGTGCTTATCAATATACAAAGAGCGGGGCAGGATTCGTTCATTCGCTAAATTCCGGAATAAGGGAACAGGGTCTCCGGCTGTAGCAGTCAGAATATCCAATTTATATAATCCCTGGTCCCGGAACAGGATCCACAACTTTCCTTCCGCCATTTTCATATCCACTATATAATGCGACGCAGGAAAAACATACAAGAGATCAAACTCACAGGCATCATAATCATACCGGAAAATCCGTCCGTACTGGGTAGCGACAAACAGATCCTTCTGATTGCCTGCCAACACTGCCGCATTGACCGGGTGTTCTTTATACAACGGAATTAAAAACGTCTGTGCCTCTTCATCCCACAGCTGGAGTTGATGATTTTGTTTCACCCATATATTCTTCCGGTGGTCAATCTCTATAAAATTGACATACCCATCCACCCATTTTTCAAACGAATCCTGCAAGCGGTTATAACCATACAGCCCGTTTGTGGTCGCCACAAAAAGCTGGCCCTCCGGACCCGTTTCAATATCATTAAAGACCCACTTTTGTTGCGGGTCCAACTCCCGGAACAAAGGATAATACCGTTTATATTCATATCCATCAAAGCGGAACAGGTCATTGTCCATAATGATCCACACAAACCCGTAACTATCCTGTTGGATCGCTTTCACTCCATCGTAATAAAAGCCTCCTTCAGGGGATACTGTCCTGAATTTATACTGATTCACTGCTCCGGCATGGCCGTTCCATTCAACTAATAGTCCTATCAATAAACAAATTGTCAGAATAATCCGGTTTTCCATTGGACGTTTGAGTTACTTCTGTACTATAAAGAACGGAATTTTTTTTGTTTTATTGTATGGATTGACTAAAAAAAGAAGAGGAAGTCTTTTTCAAGTACTTCCTCCTCCCATATAT
>JAJQES010000462.1 GCA_021201565.1 Tannerellaceae bacterium | reverse complement strand
TCTTAATAATCTTTCTTTTGTCAACTCTGATTTCAATTCCTTACGGTTGACGGGATCGATTATGTCCTGCATATCTGTTTTCATTGGTTTACTTATTGAGCGAATATACGATATTTTTCACATACTCAGCCCATTCGGACAAACTTTTACTTTTATCAAATGTCTGCCAGGGAATGGGTTTCCCAAAATATATTTTATAGGTTGAGTGTTTACTTTTAAACATTTCATCAGGCAGGTAGAACAACTCAATATTAAAACTGACTCCTATTGCCTTGCGAATCCGGGCCAACCGGTAGAAAAAGGATGAATTCTGTGCTTCAAAATAAACAGGTATCACATCCCGTTTATATTGTATCGCTTTCTGGATAAACGATTTTTTCCATTCGAGATCACGTATCTCTCCGTTTTGCCATCTTGAACATAGTCCGGCAGGAAAAGTAATAATCTGATTGTCTGACATGAAAGCCTCGTGGGTCATCTCCGCCACTTCCTTCCGTTGTTTTCCGTATTTATTGACGGGAATAAAGATGGACTTTAAATGGGGAATATTTAACAATACATCATTTACTACATATCGTATCTTATGAGAAAAACGTTCTCCCAGAAAGGCCGAGAGACAAATACCGTCCATTCCTCCCAGCGGATGATTAGAAGCAAAGATAAACCGTCCTTCCTGTGGAATACGTTCTTCCTGCTGAGGTAGCAATGTCAGGTCAAAGTAATCCAGCAATTCAAGCATAAAACCGACCCCTTCCACATCTTTGTATCGAAGCAGGATATCATTTAGTTCTTCCTGATGAATAGTTTTCTCTATATAACGGATAACAAATCCCGGCAATACAGCAGCTAATTTAGGTGCTTTTTGGGTAAGCACCTCCTTTACATTTATACGAAGTACAGAAGAGTGTGTCATCTATCTCTTACATTCTTATCTATACAAAGATAAAAGGAATAATCAATAAGGGTATACCGGATAATTAAAAATTTGCAGAATTATTGCAGGAATCTCTTTATTATCTTCTCTTTTCATCTTCAGGATATGGAAGATTAAATCTTCCGGCAGATAAGTCGAGAACGAAAAACAAATGAAAAAGTAATAGTTTAAATTAGATTATGTATCTATCAGATTACAAGAATATTAATCCGTAACAAATTATATATGAATCAGTTGAAAAAATGATCAAAAAAAAATGTGTTTTTGATACAAATTTGTTAGGGTAAAAGAATGGAAATATGTAATTTTACCCACACTTAATACAAGTTAATATAGTTGAACATTTATGCACCTTTCTGGTGTTTTAATGAAATAGGTATCGGATGGAAGAAAAAGAAAGTTGTTATCATATCCCTGTTTTGCTTAAAGAAAGTATCGAAGGCCTGGCAATTTATCCATCCGGGGTCTATGTGGATGTTACCTTCGGAGGAGGAGGACATTCGCGGGAGATACTTTCCCAACTGGATGCTGACGGCAGACTGTTCGGATTTGACCAGGATGCGGATGCAGAACAGAATATTCCCGATGATGAACGGTTCATTTTTGTCCGTAGCAACTTTCGATATCTCTATAATTTCATGCGCTTTCATGGCGAAGCCGGAAATGTAGATGGGCTACTGGCAGACCTTGGGGTCTCTTCCCATCATTTCGACGATAAAGAAAGAGGATTTTCTTTCCGCTTTGAAGGCCGGCTGGACATGCGGATGAATACCCGTTCCGGCCTGACAGCAGCAGATGTAATCAATACCTATGAGGAAGGTAAACTGGCAGATGTTTTTTATCTGTACGGAGAGTTGAAACAATCCCGCCGGATTGCATCAGCCCTGGTAAAAGCGCGTGCGGCCCATCCGGTAACTACGATAGAGGAGTTATTGGAGATCATCAAACCGTTCGGAGGAAAAGATAAAGAAAAAAAATTTCTGGCACAGATATTCCAAGCACTCCGTATTGAAGTAAATAAAGAAATGGATGCCCTGAAAGAGATGTTGATGCAAACCCTGGAAGTCTTAAAGCCGGGAGGACGACTGGTAGTGATCACTTACCACTCGCTGGAAGACCGTTTAGTAAAAAATTTCCTGAAAACCGGGAATTTTGAAGGAAAAGTAGAACAGGATTTTTTTGGGAATGTGATTACTCCATTCCGTATGACACATACGAAAGTCATTGTTCCTACACCGGAAGAAATTGAAAACAATCCGCGTTCCCGGAGTGCCAAACTACGGATCGCCGAATTAAGACAAGATATTAAGAACAAAAACTAACTATTTTGAAAGCTCTGACTTTACAAAATGAAACGAACAATAAAAAGAAAAGATAAGAAAGAGAAGCGGCTTTCCCTGTTATATATTCTGGGGGGAGGGATTCTGAAAGAGGACTTCATTGTAAAGCATACAAAAATGATTGTCCTGATCGTCTTCCTTATTTTTTTCTTTATTGGCAACCGGTATACCTGTATGCAGAAAATAAAAGAGATTGACCGTCTGCGGCAGAAACTCCGGGATGTGCGTTTTGAAGCACTTTCCATCTCTTCCGAACTGACCGGCAACAGCCGTCAGTCACAGATTGAAATCCTCGTTGAACAACAGGGATTGGATCTGGAGGGTGCCAAATCGCCCGCTTACGAATTGTATAAATAAGATTTTACGGAGATACTATATTATTAACTGACTGATTCATGGAAAAGGAGACAACTGAATTTGTACCTAAGAATAACTATATCCTTTTCACCTATTTCATCATCGTGCTGATATTAGGTGTTTTTGCTGTGGGTATTCTATTCCGTGCCTTCAATACTGCTTTTGTGGAAAAAGACAAATGGGAGGTGATCGCAGAAAGTCAGAAACGTCCGGACCGGTTGGTTTTACCTGGCCGTGGTAATATTTATTCGGCTGATGGTAAACTGATGGCGACCAGTGCTCCCCAATACTATACATATCTGGATTTCCGGGCCGACGGTTTCCTCCGGGACTCTTTTCTTTCGGGAAAAAGAAATGGTATCGACTCACTTGCTATTTGTCTCAATAAACTGTTTAAAGACAGATCCGTGGCCGATTATAAAGCACACCTGAAAAAAGGGATGGATAGTAAAAGCAGGCAATTTCAGGTAGTCAGCCGGAAAATTTCCTATACAGAGAAAAAAGAGATTGAAAAGTTCCCCTTTATCCGTCTCGGACGTTACAAAAGTGGATTTTATACCAAAGAAATGGTCGAACGGCAGAAGCCTTTTAACACACTGGCCTCCCGTACCATCGGAAATATATTCGGTGAAATCGAAGAATCCGGACAAACCAAAGGGAAAAACGGGCTGGAACTTCAATATGATTCCCTGTTGAGGGGCGAACCCGGCCTTAGTTCAGTCAGGCGTGTCGGTGGTTCCTGGACGAATGTGATAGAGGTAGAACCTGTGGATGGCATGGATGTAATCACGACCATCGACATTGACATACAGGATATTACAGAAAAGGCACTTGTTGATAAACTGAAAGAGATTGATGCCGAGTCAGGAACAGCGGTAGTCATGGAGGTGGCGACCGGGGAAATCAAAGCGATCACCAATATGGCCCGGATCAGGGAAGGGGTTTATACTGAAACGTTGAATCATGCCGTAGCGGATGAGAGTGAACCCGGCTCCACGTTTAAAGTTGCTTCCATGATGGTGGCTCTGGAAGATGGAGTCTGCCAGCCGGGAGACTCAGTGGATACAGGAAAAGGAGTCTTTATGTATAAAGGAAGGCACCGGATGACCGACCATAATATGAACCGGGGCGGATATGGTATGATCACTGCCGAACAGGCGATCTGGTATTCGTCTAATATCGGGGTCGCGAAACTGATCCTGAAAGGGTATGAAAATAATCCAAAGAAATTTGTCGAAGGGTTATACCGGACAGGTATCAATTCCGACCTGAACCTGGAGATACCCGGTTCCGGAAAAGCCAAAATACGGATGCCGGGCGATACCGTAAACTACTGGTCAGTCACCACACTGCCCTGGATGTCTTTCGGATATGAAACACAAATTCCTCCGATTTATACCTTGACATTCTTCAATGCGATCGCAAACGGGGGGAAAATGGTACGTCCGATGTTTACTAAAGAGATTTCCCAAAACGGGAAAGTGATAAAGAGCTTTTCGCCCGAAGTCGTGAAATCATCTATTTGTTCTAAAAAGACACTTGGGATTATTCAGGAGATGTTACTGGGTGTGGTAGAAAAAGGGACCGGCTCAGCTGTTAAATCGGATGTGATCCGTATCGCCGGAAAAACAGGAACTGCCCAGCTTGCCTCCGGAGGTGTCTACCGGACATCCGGACACCAGGTTTCCTTCTGTGGGTATTTCCCGGCTGAGAATCCATTGTACAGTTGCATTGTAGTAATCCGTCGCCCCCGTATCGGATATCCTTCAGGAGGTACGATGTCAGGAGGAGTAGTAAAGTCGGTGGCAGAAAAAATCTATGCCAATCACATGGCCTTTGATATCCGCAAACAACCAGTAGATTCTACTGCAGTGCTGTTACCTCCGGTTAAAAACGGAGATGTGCAGGCTGCCAAAAAAGTTCTGAAAAAGTTCAGGGTGAAAACCGATGAAGAAGCCTGGACTTCCTGGATACTGGCAGAAGCCGACCAGGAAAAATTAAAAATAAAAGACCTTCCAATAGAGGAAGGACTTGTGCCCCGTGTAACCGGAATGGGGGCAAAAGATGCGATTTACCTGTTAGAAAGTAGCGGATTACAGGTGACTCTTTCCGGAATTGGAAAAGTCTCCGCCCAATCCATTGCCGCAGGACAAAAGATAGTCCCCGGACAAACCGTACACCTGACATTAAAATAAAACCAGACAGTTATGAGATTAAGTGAACTAATACAAAAAATAGAAGTCCTTCAAATGACGCCGGCTGATCCGGAGATCAGCAGCATCCAGTCGGACTCCCGGAAAGTAGAGGCAGGGTCTCTGTTCGTTGCTGTAAAAGGAACCGTATCCGATGGACATACATTTATTTCCAAAGCGATTGACCAGGGAGCCGCAGCCATTGTATGTGAAGAGGTTCCGGCAGACCTGCAAACAGATATTCCACTGATCGTGGTAAAAGACTCAGCCGGAGCCCTCGGTCTACTGGCCTCTACCTGGTATGGTGAGCCTTCCACCCAATTGAAACTGGTTGGGGTGACTGGTACAAACGGAAAAACAACCATCGCGACTTTGTTGTATGATATGTTCCGCCGGTTAGGTTATAAAGCGGGTCTGTTGTCAACGGTTTGTAATTACATTGACGGAATAGCTATCCCAACAGCACATACCACACCGGATCCCCTGACTATTCAGTCTCTGATGGCTCAAATGGTAGAAGCCGGTTGTGATTATGCCTTTATGGAAGTCAGTTCACATGCGGTTGCCCAGAAACGGATCAGTGGCCTGGAATTTGACGGTGGTATTTTCACTAACCTGACCCGTGACCATCTGGACTACCACGGCACGGTAGAAAACTATTTAAAAGCCAAAAAAACGTTTTTTGATGAGTTACCGTCCACTGCATTTGCCCTGACAAATGCGGATGATAAGAACGGCCTGGTGATGTTGCAGAATACCGCCGCCCGTAAACTGACTTACTCTTTACGAACCCTGGCTGACTTTAAAGGAAAAATCCTGGAATCCCATTTCGACGGCACAGACCTGACGATCAATGATCGTGAAGTGATGGTCCATTTTGTAGGTAAGTTCAACGCCTACAATCTGCTGGCAGTATATGGAGCAACGGTATCACTCGGATTAGACCCGGAAGAAGCGCTTGTTATATTAAGTACCCTTCATTCGGTTTCCGGCCGTTTTGAAACAATTCCTTCTCCATTAGGTTATACAGCTATTGTGGACTATGCTCACACACCGGATGCCCTGACAAATGTACTGAATGGAATTCATGAAGTATTACAGGGAAACGGTAAGATCATTACCGTAGTAGGTGCAGGCGGGAACCGGGATAAAGGCAAACGTCCGCTGATGGCACTGGAGGCTGTCCGGTTAAGTGACCAGGTCATCCTGACCTCAGATAATCCCCGGTTTGAAGAGCCGGATGAAATCATCCGGGATATGGTAGCGGGTCTCTCCCCTGCCGACATGAACCGGACACTGATGATCACCGACCGGACACAGGCAATCCGGACCGCTACGATGCTGGCCCAAAAAGGAGACGTCATTCTGGTTGCCGGCAAAGGACATGAAGATTATCAGGAAGTCAAAGGAGTAAAACACCATTTTGACGACCGGGAAAAATTAAAAGAAATATTCAACACACAACAATAATAAGAAAATGCTGTATTACCTTTTTGATTACCTCAATCAATTGGACTTTCCCGGAGCGGGGATGTTTAGATATGTTTCGTTCCGGTCAGGGGTGGCTCTGATTCTGGCCCTGTTTATCTCTACCACTCTCGGCCGCCGGATCATTGACCGTCTGCAAGAGATGCAGATCGGCGAAACCATCCGCAACCTGGGGCTGGAAGGACAGGTGAGTAAAAAAGGTACTCCTACCATGGGAGGGGTGATTATCATCATTGCCATTCTGATCCCGACATTGTTATGTGCCCGCTTCAATAGCATTTACCTGTGGTTGATGATCATTACTACCCTATGGTTAGGAATGCTGGGATTCGCAGATGACTACATCAAGGTATTTAAAAAAAATAAAGAGGGAATCAAAGGACGGTTTAAAATTGTGGCCCAGGTAGGATTGGGATTAATTGTTGGTCTGGTAATGTTCCTGAGCCCGGATGTGGTCATCCGGGAAAATGTTGAACACAAA
>JAJQES010000235.1 GCA_021201565.1 Tannerellaceae bacterium | reverse complement strand
GTTTATAAACTTAATTTATTGAGAGAACATGAAGAACCTATTATTGAAAAGTTTACTGGTTATGTTTTTAACCGGATTTTTTTATGCCTGTGAAGATAAGGAAAGCAGTGAAATGACCAAAGAAGAACTGCAGAAGGAATTGGAGAGAGTGAAAGCGATTCTGGAAGCTAATACACAAATCACAAATGTCTCTTATGAGGGTGATAAGATGGTTCTGACCTTTGCGAACGGACAGACGTTTACAACCGGTATTCCTTCCAATGTCATTCCGGAAATCGGATCGAATGGCAATTGGTATATTAATGGGGAAGACCTGGGTGTTTCTGCACAAGGAGTTGCTCCGGTGATTGGAGCCAATGGCAACTGGTGGGTCGGAACTGAAGATACCGGTGTAAAGGCTGAAGGTATGAAAGGGGAAAAGGGGGATGATGGAAATGGAATTTCCGATATTACGTATGACCCGGAAACCGCGACCCTGACGATCATTTTAAGTGATGGCACCCAATTCCCTTTTATTATTGGGGCAACAGGTGATGGAAATGTCGGAGGGATTCTGATCGGGGACCTGAATGGTGAGTATCTTCTTACTTCTATTACAAATGGTGACCTGCCGTTTATGACCCTGAAGTATGATGACCGGAATAACCTGACAAATATAGATTATTATACAAATGTATTGAATGCGGCAGAAAGAATTGCCGGTCTGACCCAGACATATACAAATGGAAAAGTGACGAATCACCGTCTGGTAGAATATGCAGAGATAGATAAAGTGTTGCCCGTTACCGCTGTTTTCCCCGATAGAGATTACTGGTACTGGGATTGGGATTATAATGGAAATCCATTGAAGGATAAGTATTTGAATAAGTATACAGGGAGTGAATTATATGATGAGTTTTTCCCGGATGGATATCCGGGTGTTAATACGAAAGATAAAAAGGAGCTTGTTATAGAATATTTAATGCACAAGTATTATTATGACAGATATTTTTATTCCGTGAATTCTGTATATGAATATGAAGGTGAGGAGTATGAGGGAGATAATAGGATCTATAGAATACTTAAATTCCCTAAAAGCTTCTATACAAAAGAGGGAGAAAGGGGTAAACAATATATTTTAAGTAAAGAAGGGAATACTACTTATTTCTATTTGCCTTATTATGGCTGGAATGATTATTATGTAAACCAGGTAGGTGATGATGAGAAGTGGGAGTATAGTTGGTATGGCTACTATGGAGATTTGTCTTCCATTTCCATCTATATGGAGGATGACTTTATTTATGAGGTACAACTTAGCGATGGAGAACACATGACTACACCCTTTAAAAATGTAGAGATGCGGGTCAAGGCTACGGTTAGTAACGGAGAGAAAGGGGTCATAAATGGCAATAAACTGACAAATTATTTTATTCCTGATACAAAAGATATTCTGTATCTGGATGGATTATCCGGTAACTATCAAACGCTGTATTGTGAATATCTAATGTATAAGAAGGGGGATGAAATTGATGGTGTGGAAATTAATTATGCCCATTCTGCAAATGATATAAAAGCCAGTTTTGAAGGACAGGTTGTAGCCAATGTTACTATTGAAAATGACCGGATCAACAAGGTCATCATTATAGACGGAGATGGTAAAAAACAAGAGATCCTGAGTTTTAAGTATGAGGGAGAGAAGCTGAAATTTATTGATGCACCTTTCGCGAATGTAACGGAATTTGCTAAATTTGAATATGACAGTAAAGGGAATGTAAGAGAGATGCTGGTTCATTCCGGAAAGCTCAAAGGACAGGGAGTGGAAGATATCCTCTATTCATTGGGCTTGATTACTACTTATACGTATTATGATCCGGAGTTGGGCCGTGTAGTATATGGGTATAAATACAGTGATGACTATGTATCAACAGTGAAAATTTCTTACAATTACGGATATAAGAACTTCATGAATCATACATTAGTCGCGGCCAACCCTATTCTGTCATTCTTCAAATTTGAAAATGCCATTGAAGAGATTAACTGGTCCGGCCACGGAAGTTGCCTGCTGGCTGAATACTCTAATTTCAATGAAGGAGGATATCCGCAAAGAATTAAGGGTATATTACAATACTCTCCTGTTGAAGATCCGGATGGTGATATGCAGCCTCCGGTAAATGGAGCTGTTGCTACGTTGTATAAGTTGAATTATGAGAAAAAGAAATAAATCTATGAATAAGAGCCTTTATTTACTAAAGGCTCTTATTTTTACATTTTTATTTCCTGTCTTTTCTTTTAGCCAGATTGAAAACGATACCATTTTAACCGGATCTATAGATACGGTTTTTGTTAAAGCCAAAAGGGCTATCGGGAATGTATTTATTTCCAGTGAAGAGATAAACCGTGTTCCTTCTTTACTGGGAGAGAAAGATCTGTTTAAATATTTAGCGACTTTACCGGGTGTTGTTTCTGTCAATGCTTTGGATCCTGGTATCTATGTGCGGGGAGGGAATAGTATGGAAAATGCTTACATGATAAATGATCTGGAAGTTGCGAACCCCAATCATCTGACCGGCATTATTGCTGTATATGACCCTTATGTACTGGGAAATTCCACCTTTTATAAAAGTGGTTATCCGGTACGTTATAATAATTATCTCTCCTCTTATATTAATATGCTACCTGTCAGAGGAAGTACTGAAAAAGTCCATGGTGAATTGACTGTTGGCCTGTTGTCATCTGCTATAAAAATGAAGGGGCCTGTTGGTCATCCAAACCATACGTTTGCAGTTTCAGCCAGAACCTCTTATTTGCAACATATTGCCCGTATTTATAATAAGGCAAATAAAGGAGAGTCTATGCCATCCTATGGCTTTTCTGATATCACTCTTCATTTTCATTCTAAACTTTCGGATAAGTGGGATCTTAGCCTGTTCGGTTTATACACGTCAGACAAACTGGATATAGATCTTTACAAACATGATATTCAGCATGCATTGAAATGGAATACTTTTTCCTCAAACGTGAAATTCCGTTATATGGGGTCTTCCGGTATACTTTCTATAGCGGGAGGAGGTAATACCAATAAAACGTCAGGGAATACAAGTAGTTTTAATCAGTTATCTGTGGAGAATGAGTATATGAATGGGTTCGGCACTATCCATTATGATGGGTTTGCGGGCGAAAAGCTTGAATATAATATAGGAACGGGAGTCGCTCTTTCTTCCTATGATCTGGAGACTCAAAGAAAAACATCTGTTGGTATTTATAAATTATATGGGGGAGTTCGCTTTCGTTTTTGGGATGACCTCCTACTGGATGCCGGATTAAATTACCAGCATTATAACGGACGCGGGCATGCGAATGATTTGTCGCCCCGTGTGAAGTTGAACTATTACCGGAAGCAGTTTTCTTTTTGGGTAGACTATGCGAGGACGGTTCAGTATACTACTTTGTATCCTTACTTTACATTAAAAAGTCCGATAGACATGTCTTATCCCTTATCTGCCGGTTATAAGCCTGCGTCTTCCCATCATTATTCTGTGGGGGTTGATGCGGAACTTCTACAGGATATACGTGTATATGCCGCCTTATTTTACAAAAAAATGTATCATGTGAAGGATTTTATTTCCAATGTGAGATCTGTTCAGGGTGATTTGGAAGAACTATTAACAGAGGGCCGTGGAAAGGCAAAAGGTATTGAGTTGGATGCTGTCTATGAGAACCGGAATATCTATTTTAGAATGACGTATACACTCTCAGAGTCTATACGGAATTTTGCAGAGATAAATGATGGAAGAGATTTTCATCCTCCGTTTGATTTAAAACATAATTTGTTGGTAAGCGGCTCCTGGAGAGTTAGTTCGCGCTGGAAATTGAATGCTTCGTGGGGATATTATTCAGGAGGGTATGCGACTTTCCCGGTAAGTGTGGCTGTTGCTCAGGATATCTTTAATTATGAATCCGGCAGCCGGTTTGTGGCTATCTATAAAGATCGTTACAATTTCAAACTGCCGGACAATCACCGGTTGGACATGTCAGTAGACTATGAAAAATCCGGAAAAAGAATTCATTATAAATGGAGCTTTGGCGCGTATAATCTTTATAATAAACAGAATCCGACCTTCGTTTATTTTCAACCACAAATGAAAGATAATTATTATACACAGTTTGTGCCTTATTCAAAGGTGCTTTTACCATTTATTCCTTATTTGTCTTTAACAATAAGTTGGTGAATATGAAAAATATAGTGGCTCTATTGGGTTTAATAGTTTTATTGGGATGTGAATTGGGTGGACCTATGGATATCCAGGATATGGGCGACTCCGGCGGATATTTTCTGGAATGTTATTGTGTTCCCGGTGACCGGTATAATCTGACTGCTACTTATCTTGCACCTATTGCAGAACCTCAGGTCCTTGATTATTCCCTGGAGTTTGATATTTATATTCAGGGCGATGAAAAGATTAATATGGCTCATAGTTTCTTTGTACATCCGGAAAAGAATTTTGTGTATAATTATGCAAGTCCCCGGATTGTGGAAATTCCTGAAAGAGGATTTCTGGAATTGTATGCGATATCTCCTACTGGCGAAACTATTTACGGCAGAACAGAGGTCCCGGACCAGATAGTTATTGAAGAGGTGTGGATGGAAACGGATCAGCTCTATTATTCATTTGTGCTTTCTGAACAATCAACTTTTGATTATTATGTGACTTCTGTATTTTTTATATCAGAGGGCAAAGTTCAGAAAAGAAGACAGGAGTTTAATGACTTCTCGCAATATAGCGGTAATAAAAGAATAACGCTTTCTGTGGATGTTTATACAGAAGCGGAGAATTTAGATGAAATCCGGGTGGAATTGAAGCGGATGACCAAAGATAATTATACGTATCAACTGGCAATCAAAGAATTAACAAATGCCAATGACGATAGTCTTACTTCTCCTGTCATGCTGCCGGGAAACCTGACAAATGCGCTGGGTATATTTACCTGTTATACAGAATTTATCTATTCTGTGAAATACCCTCTTCTCTAATTGCGGATGTCACCTCTATGCCTTTAGCCTGACATTGTGATGCCACCGGCCTGTCATTGTAGTGACAAGCGCATGACACAGCAGTGTCTCCGGCATGGCACGGGAATGACACCCCGGAGACACAAAAGGGTAATCGTATACTACATTTTTAACTATTGCTTTTTTGGGTGACCGTTGACGGATTCAAATCGCAGATCCCTCCGATGTACCGGAGTGCTCTGTTCCTTATGAAGAGAATAGTTTGTATTGATGTATAAGTTTCTGAATAAAGGATTTACTTTTTTTGGATTTGATATATAGTTCAGCCTGATATGCTTCAGAGCGTGTTTTGTAAGATTGTTTATAAACAAGTGTCCATGGGATTCCCTTTTTAGTCGCTTTACTTCTTCCCTGATTATGTCTTTTCAATCTGTCAGAAAGATTGCCCGTTGAACCTATATAAAAGGAGTCAATTTGTAAGGAGTATAAAATATAGACAAAAAACATACGTGAAAAGGTCTAAGGTTAATAACTAAAAAACAAAAAAGCTACCTAAAGTAAATTTAGATAGCCTTTTTCCGGTGGGCGTTGACGGATTCGAACCGCCGACCCTCTGCTTGTAAGGCAGATGCTCTGAACCAGCTGAGCTAAACGCCCCTGAAAGTTTGTTTTGGATGTTTGTCTTCAACTGCCGATCCCTCCGATGTATCGGAGTGCTCTGAACCAGCTGAGCTAAACGCCCGAAATGATCATTACCTGTTGTAATGGATGTCCTAATCTCTCTTAAGACGGTGCAAAGATAGTTGTAATTTGTATATCTGCAAACTTTTGCTCCGAAAAAATAAAAAACTTTTCTTTAACCCCTTTTTCTCAGAGAAATGCATTATCTTTGTATAGATATTTAAATTTGGTATATGATATTGTCAGCACTAACAGCTATATCTCCCGTTGATGGAAGGTATAGAGATAAGACCGAAAACTTGGCCCTTTACTTCTCGGAGTATGCTCTGATCAAATATAGAGTAAAAGTTGAAATTGAGTATTTTATTACTCTTGCAGGGTTTTTGCCGCAACTTGGAGATGTAAATACGGCTGCGAATATAGATGCTTTACGTAAAATTTATATAGATTTTTCCTTAGAGGACGCTCAACGAATAAAAGACATTGAACGGGTAACAAATCATGATGTAAAGGCGGTTGAATATTTTATTAAGGAAAAGTTTGACCTTTTATCTCTACAGGCCTATAAGGAGTTTATTCATTTCGGCCTGACATCACAGGATATTAATAATACTTCTGTCCCTCTTTCTCTGAAAGGTGCTTTGGAGGAGGTTTTTTATCCTGCCCTGGAGGACGTAATTCGTGTTCTTACCGGCTATGCGGAGGAGTGGAAGGATATTCCTATGCTTGCCAAGACTCACGGGCAGCCGGCTTCTCCCACTCGTTTGGGAAAAGAAGTAATGGTGTTTGTATACCGTCTGGAAAAACAGAGGGATTTATTAAAGAGTGTGCCTGTTTCTGCAAAATTCGGAGGAGCAACCGGTAACTTTAACGCACATAAAGTAGCCTATCCGTCGTATGACTGGAAGGCGTTTGGAAATCGTTTTGTAGAAGAAGTTTTAGGACTGACAAGAGAAGAATATACCACTCAGATATCAAATTATGATAATCTGGCAGCCATATTTGATGGCATGAGACGTATAAATACAATTTTAATTGACTTAAATCGTGATTTCTGGCAGTATATTTCTATGGAATATTTTAAACAGAAAATCAAAGCCGGGGAGGTGGGGTCATCAGCGATG
>JAJQES010000423.1 GCA_021201565.1 Tannerellaceae bacterium | reverse complement strand
CATCATTTAAAAGCGCTGCAAATGTAGCAATTTTCATCGAACCTTTATCACCTTCGCCCTGTTTTCTTACAGAAACTTCATTATTTTCCGCCTCTTTCTCTCCAACAATAAGCATATAAGGGATTCGCTTCAATTCATTATCCCGGATTTTACGTCCGATCTTCTCATTCCGGTCATCCACAATGACCCGGATATCCTGTTCTTCCAATTGACGGGCCAGGTTCCAGGCATATTCATTGTACTTCTCACTGATCGGCATAATGGATACCTGGTCCGGAGTCAGCCACAAAGGGAATTTCCCGGCTGTATGTTCAATAAGTACTGCCACAAATCGTTCCATTGAACCAAATGGCGCACGATGGATCATCACCGGACGATGCTTTTTATTATCTTCTCCTGTATATTCCAGTTCAAACCGTTCCGGCAGGTTATAATCTACCTGGATGGTTCCTAACTGCCAGCGGCGTCCCAGTGCATCCTTCACCATAAAATCCAGTTTCGGACCATAAAAAGCGGCTTCTCCCAACTCAATACGTGCTTTCAGCCCTTTTTCCCGGCAGGCTTCTACAATAGCCTGTTCCGCTTTGTCCCAGTTTTCATCGGCACCGATATACTTTTCTTTGTTTTCCGGATCCCGTAATGAGATCTGAGCCTCAAAGTTCTGGAAATCCAGTGCTTCAAAAATAATGAAAATGATATCCATTACTTTCAGAAACTCATCTTTCAGCTGGTCCGGACGGCAGAAAAGATGTGCATCATCCTGGGTAAATCCACGCACACGGGTTAAACCGTGTAACTCTCCACTTTGTTCATACCGGTACACGGTTCCGAACTCTGCGAAGCGAACCGGTAAATCTTTATAAGACCGTGGAAATGCTTTGAATATCTCACAGTGGTGAGGACAGTTCATCGGTTTCAGTAAAAACTCCTCACCTTCCTGTGGAGTATGGATCGGTTGAAAAGAGTCCTTTCCGTATTTAGCATAGTGTCCGGAGGTTACATATAACTGTTTTGCTCCAATATGCGGGGTAATTACCTGTTGATAGCCGTACTTCTTCTGGATACGTTTCAGGAAATCTTCCAGACGCAGACGTAACTGTGTACCACGGGGCAACCAAAGGGGTAGCCCTGCTCCTACTGCCTGAGAGAAAGTAAAGAGTTCCAGTTCTTTTCCGATCTTGCGATGGTCACGTTTTTTGGCTTCTTCCAGCATAGCCAGATATTCATCCAGCATTTTCTTTTTCGGAAAGGTAATACCATACAAACGTACCAGTTGTTTTCTCTTTTCATCTCCACGCCAGTAAGCTCCTGCAACACTCAGGACTTTAACTGCTTTAATATAAGAGGTGTTCGGAAGATGCGGCCCACGGCAAAGATCTGTAAAAGATCCCTGCGTATAGGTAGTGATATGGCCATCTTCCAATTCACTGATCAATTCTGTTTTATAGACTTCCCCTCGATCCCCGAATAGTTGAAGAGCATCTGTTTTGGAAATACTTTCACGGCAAATGGTTTCTTTACGGGAAACCAGTTCCTGCATTTTAGCTTCAATCGCAGGAAAATCACTTTCTTTGATGGTTCCTTCACCCGGATCCACGTCATAATAGAAACCGTTTTCAATGGCCGGACCGATTCCGAATTTAATGCCCGGATAGAGTTCCTGAAGGGCTTCTGCCATCAAGTGAGCACTGGAATGCCAAAATGCGTGTTTACCTTCTTCATCCTCCCACTTCAATAATTTAACAATTGAATCTTCTTGTATCGGACGACTCAAATCCCAGACTTCTCCATTCACATTAGCAGCCAGCACATCCTGGGCTAAACGGGAACTGATACTTTCCGCAATCTGCATAGGAGTGGTTCCTTTTTCATATTCCCGTACGGAATTATCAGGAAATGTAATCTTTATCATAAACTTATATTGTATTCTTGTAAAAATTAAGGTGCAAATTTAACAAACTAATTGACAATTGACAATTGACAATTGACAATTAATTTGTATTTCCTTCTATTTCATTAGAAAAACATTGATTCATAGCTGCTAAACACTTATGGAGGTTACAAACTCCCATGCGTTTCTGTTCCGGCCAGAAAACCGGTTTATTTTTAATTGTCAATTATGCACTGTCAATTGTCAATTAATTAGAGGTCATTCGTTTGATGATACTGTATGCATTTACAATACCTAATTCACCGGCTTTGCTCAGATCTGCAATTCCTCTGTTTGCATCTCCCTGGGCGAGCCGTGCCAGCCCACGGTTAAAATAAGCTTCTGCAAACTCAGGGTCTTTTTCAATGGCTGCCGTGTAATCCTGGATAGCTGCACGGTAATCACGTTGCACACAACGCAGATTTCCCCGGTTCAGATATGTAAAAGCAAAATCCGGATTTAGCTGGATAGCCCGGTCATAATCACGAACAATTTGTTCATGTTCAATAGCTCTTTTATTATCCCGGATCTGGGCATTGGTAGGATCAGACGTTACCGTTTGCCTTGATCCATTGATATTCATGCTTAACGGATTAGTATAATCCTCATAACCGGCACTTTGTGACAACGTATATTCCAACTGTTTATAACGTACCACCGCACGGTTAAAGAAAGCCATAAAGAAATCAGGATCCAGCTCTACTACTTTATCATAATCTTTCAATGCTTCTGCGAAATCCTGTACTAACATAAAGTCAAGTGCACGGCCGAAATAGTTATCCGGATTGGTAGGATCTGCTGCGATCTTTGCCGAATACTCATCAATAGATTCAAAATGTTCTTCTACCTGGAATTCAGTCAGTGGAGCTTCTTCGTTCGTTATTCTCAAACGACGTGACAATACCATCCGTGAGTTATATTCTTCCAGGGAATTATCATAATAAATAATCTTTTTGATCGGATCTGGTTTTTCGTAATAAGTAAGAATAAACTGAGGTTCTATATCTACCCGGACATTCCGGTCCTGTACACGCCCGCGAACTTCGCTCTGGTATTTACTACGTTGCATCTCTTCTTTATCATACACCACCAACCGGTTAAACTTATTGATATTCCGGTCGGAACGTTCACGGGTATTTTCTTCTTCCTCTTCATCCGTTACAGAACCAGGAGTCTCTTCATCTCCGGTTGAAGTGGATACTGTATTTGAAGCAGTATTGCGATTTCGGTTTTGCCGGTCTTTTTTCAACCGTTCTTCTATTTCATAAGCCGTCCAATAATCCTGGTCTGCACCGGCTACATTTCCCATCTTACGTTTCACCTCGGCCCTGCTATAATAGGCCGGTAAAAAATCCGGATAAGCTCTCAATACTTCCGTAATATCATTGATTGCCCCACGGTAATCAGCTATTTCCGATTTTAATAGTCCCCGGTTATAATAAGCCATATAGTTATCAGGCTCTTCTTCCAGAACCACATCAAAATCTTCTATCGCACGATTATTATCTCCTACCTGGAAACGTAATAATCCCCGGTTAAACCGGGCGATCAGATTCCGGCGGTCCAGACTGATCACCTGATCATAGTCTTCCATAGCTCCCCGCAAATTATTCATCTGATAACGAACCAGTCCACGATTTATATAAAACCCATTTTCCCGTGGATTCAGCCGTAATGCTTCATTTAAATCCGCCAGGGCACCCTCCAGGTTATTCGTCTGATAATAAATAATAGCCCGGTTTCCATAAGCCGGCGCGTAATAAGGATCTAACTCGATAGCTTTATCATAGTCGGCCAGGGCACTGATCGTATCCCCCCGCTCTAGATGCATGGCTCCTCGTGTCAGGTAATTGGAGGAATGATTCGGATGACTGGTGATCAATTCATCAAAAACCTTCTCCGCTCCATTAAAATCTTTTTTCTGGATATAGGCTACAGCCATGTTCCCAAGCATCTGCCGGTCAGCAGGCCTGAATTCAAGTCCTTTTTGATAATCTTCAATTGCTCCGGCATAATTGTCCTGGCTCTGACGGGCAATACCACGGGCAAAATAGGCCTGAACTAAAAAAGGGTTCCGCTGAAGACATAATGTACAGTCTTCCTCGGCCCCCTTAAAATCCTCTAATTGTATTTTAGCCACGGCACGGAAAAAATAAGGTTCCGCAAGCCATGATTTAGATCGTATAACCTGGTTAAAATATTGGATAGAAAGGACATAATCCTCAAAATACAACGCATTTCGTCCAATAGCAAGCACCCGGTCTGTATTGATCTGAGCAACTAATGTAAAAGAAAATATATTTAATATTAAAAGCAGAATACCCTTTTTCATTCCTTATCTTCACTGATTGAGAAGCAAAAATAAGGAAATTTATCATACTCAGACTTCTATTTTTATCATCAAATGATTTTTTCCGATTTTATCACCTTCTTTTACATTAATTTCACGAATTACACCAGACACTGGTGCTACAATCCGGTTATACATTTTCATCGCTTCATGGATCAGGAGCAATTGCCCTTCTTCCACCCGCTCATTCTCTTTCACTTCTAAAGATACAACGGTACCAGGCAGGGTAGAAACGACTTCACCTGTCTGTGGTTTTCGCCATATTTGCCGGTTTTTATATTTAGTAGTCAGCAATGTTTTATAAATACGTGCCGTAACTACAAAATCGACCAGTTCTTCTTTCTTTTCCATCT
Organism: Tannerellaceae bacterium; assembly: GCA_021201565.1. Classification (GTDB taxonomy): domain Bacteria; phylum Bacteroidota; class Bacteroidia; order Bacteroidales; family Tannerellaceae; genus UBA4116. The sequence goes on along the minus strand of JAJQES010000423.1, from coordinate 2,176 downwards.
CTTCCATATTTAATTAGAATGGAGGTAGCCCATGTTTCTTTGCCGGACGGTATTCTTCTTTTAACACAGAAAGTTTTAATGCATGCAACAGCAGGGTACGGGTTTCTTTGGGCTCGATCACCGCATCGATGAAACCCCGTGAAGCAGCCACATACGGATTAGCAAATTTCTCAATATATTCTTTTACTTTTTCCTGGCGCATTGCGTCCTGGTCTTCTGCTTCCATGATTTCCTTACGGAAAATAATATTCGCTGCACCTTCAGGACCCATTACTGCAATTTCCGCCAGTGGCCATGCAAACATAAAGTCTGCTCCTAAATGGCGTGAATTCATCGCAATATAACCACCCCCATAGGCTTTCCGGAGAATGACCGTGATTTTAGGTACAGTGGCTTCCGAATATGCATACAGCACTTTGGCTCCGTGACGGATCACCCCGGCATGTTCCTGATCTACTCCCGGGAGATAACCAGGCATATCTTCCAATGTAATAATAGGAATATTGAACGAGTCACAGAAACGAATAAAACGGGCGCATTTATCGGCACTATCACAATCCAGTACACCTGCCAGCACCATCGGTTGATTAGCAACAAAACCAACGGTTTCTCCATCCAGACGCCCGAAACCGATCACAATATTAGCAGCCCATAGCTCCTGTACTTCCAGGAAGTTTGAATCATCTACAAGACATTTGATCACATCCCGTACATCATAAGGTTGTTTTGGGTCGGCAGGTACTACCTCATCTATATTCAGTTTAGAAGCCGGTTCTTTCGGTTCAATAGATTTGGCACGTTCCAGATTATTCCATGGAATAAAACTGACAAGTTGTTTAATCTGCTCAAAACACTCCTGCTCACTTTTTGCATAAAAATGGGCATTACCGGTGATCTCCGCATGTACACGGGCGCCACCCAGCTCTTCCATTGAAATATCTTCCCCTAATACGGTCTTAATTACGTTTGGACCGGTAATAAACATTTTTGAGATGTTCTCAACTACGAATACGAAGTCGGTTAAGGCCGGGGAATAAACAGCCCCACCAGCACAGGGCCCAAGGATCAATGAGATCTGGGGAATAACTCCCGATGCAATCGTATTACGGTAGAAAATCTCTCCATATCCGGCTAAGGCACCTACTCCTTCCTGAATGCGGGCTCCTCCGGAATCATTAATACCAATGATCGGACATTTCATTTTTAAGGCATGATCCATGATTTTAGTAATCTTACGGGCATGCTGAAGTCCGAGTGAACCTCCGGCTACCGTAAAATCCTGCGCATAAATACATACCGGCGCACCAAAAATAGTACCTGTTCCTGTTACGACCCCATCTCCCGGAAGGTCTTTCTTATCCATTCCGAAGTCACGGCCATCGTGTTTGACAAACATGTCATATTCCTGAAAAGAATTAGGATCAAGTAAAGAAAGGATGCGTTCGCGGGCAGTCAGTTTTCCCATCGCAGCCTGTTTTTCAATGGCAGCTTCGCCTCCTCCCATCTGCACTACAGCTTTTTTCTCACGTAGAGCCTGAATGTTTTTGTGTAAGTCTGTCATAAATAAACTTTTATTTTATCATTTTCCAACAGCTTTTGCCCGGTAAGAGCAACGAGCCGTTCCTTTTATTATGTTGTTTAACTTGGCTTTATTTAATTGACGTCGAATTGCCGATATATTGTCTATAAATACATGTCCTTCCAGATGTTCACACTCATGCTGTACAATACGGGCTGCAAATCCTTCGATTGTTTCATCATGCCCAGTGAAATCTTCATCAAAATATTTAATTCGTATGCCGGCGGCCCGTGATACAGATTCATGTATGCCAGGCAGACTCAGACATCCTTCTTCAAGCGTAATTGTCTCCTCGGTCTCTTCGATTATTTCAGGATTGATCATCACTCTTTTGAAATCTTTGCATTCAGGAAAGTCCGGAGCCATAGGACTGCCGTCAATGACCAGTAAGCGGATGGATAATCCAACCTGTGGAGCAGCCAATCCAACCCCATCCGCATTGTACATGGTTTCAAACATATTGGCAACTAACTCTTTCAGGTTTGGATACTCCTTTGTTATTTCTTCAGTTTCTGTACGCAAAACCTGTTGACCGTATAAATAAATCGGTAAAATCATATTTTATTATTGCTGAATTTTATACTTTCAAGATAGGAC
>JAJQES010000197.1 GCA_021201565.1 Tannerellaceae bacterium | reverse complement strand
TTCTCCTCATTCAGATACTCATTAATAACATGTTCGCTATCAATAAGGTTGAACTGTTTGAGGTATTCCAGTGCTTCCAGCCATTCAGCTTCCAGTTCGCTGATATCGTAGGAGTAGTTTAATGAATGAAGTATTTTTTCGTGCCGTGCTTTGGCAGCTGCATATTTTGTCTCAAAATTATGGAGCAGGTCTCCTACACGCAGCCCGTTGCGGCTGACCTTATCAGTATAGGTAGGTCCAATCCCTTTCCCGGTGGTTCCGATCTTTCCACTTCCTTTGGCTGCTTCATAGGCGGCGTCCAGGATACGGTGGGTTGGCAGGATCAGATGTGCTTTTTTAGAGATATAGAGACGTTGGGTCAGGTCATGGCCGCTTTTAACTAACGCTTCGGCTTCCTGTTTGAACAGCAGGGGGTCCAGCACAACACCATTCCCGATGATATTTACTTTTCCTCCCTGGAAAATACCGGACGGAATGGAGCGGAGAATGTATTTCTCCCCATTGAATTCCAGCGTATGACCGGCATTTGGTCCGCCCTGGAAACGGGTGATCACATCATATCGTGGTGTCAACACATCCACGATCTTACCTTTTCCTTCGTCACCCCATTGTAGTCCTAATAATACATCTACTTTCATTTCTATTATAAATAGGCTTATTAATATTTTTATTTATTTCTTTTTTCTGTTATATCTGCATTTGCTGCATATCCCATACACATAGAGGGAGAAATATTCTTTGACGAACTTATTGGTCCGTAAACGCTCTACGTCCGCCTTGAGCCCATGGTTCTTTATCTCCCGGATGTCCCCACAGCGGCTGCAGATCAGGTGAATATGATGTTCTGCCAGATGCCGGAGTTCATATTGAAACGATTGACTGGTAATCTGATGGCGCACAATTACTCCTGCTTCTATCAATACGTCCAGTGTGTTATAAAGCGTAGACTTACTTACGTGATAATTGTTCCGTTCCAGTTCCGTATGCAATAAAAGGATATCAAAATGACCGGGGAATTGGCATATTTGCCTGAGAATAGTGTATCTTTCCTCAGTCCTGCGAAGTTTCTTTTGAATCAGATATTCAGTAAAAGAGTTCTCCAGTTCTTTATATTGTTTAATATCCATTTAAGCAGCAAGTCACACAACCCGCAAATTTAGCTTATTTATTTCAAACAAAAAACCTTACAGGGAATAATCAAATTCAAATTTCAGATCGTTATAGATTTCTGTCTTTACCGGATCCCCGGAAACTACATAATCACTCAACAGGTTCAATACCTTTTGTGCCTGCTCTTTATTTTGCCTGCCGTATCGTTTCAGGGCATTTAATGCCACCTGTTGCGTACGGAATGTTCCCGAATCCAGGGTCTGCCGGGCCATCTGTAACAGGTGGTCTACGGACTCTTCAGAGAGCCTTTTACCCTGGGTGCACAAACGGCTGAACAACAAAAAGCCGGTCAGGGTATCGAATTCACTTTTCGGTTTACCTGTCCACTCTACGGCCGCTGTTTCCGCATACGGAACCTGTGACAGGAGATATAAGGACATCTGTCCGGCTATCTCCGGATAAGGGATTTCAGCCACCCATTGGCGGGCAGTCTCCAAGGTGAATTCTGCGGGAGGATATAATAGAATTCCCAGTATTTTTAACTCCCGGACCTCCTCTTTCCACAAGATTTCCGCCAGCTTTTTATCCGGTGTATACTCTTTGGCGATCTCCCGGATCTGGGGAAGGGCCACGCCGAAATTGAGTTTATAATGAATGCCGTTCCGGCGCATACTCTCAGAAACTACGCCATTCATAAAACGGCGTAGTTTTCCCCGGATCTCTTTTAGTGTTTCCTGGTAAGTCATATTTTTTATATCAATTATAAGAAGGCAGGAAAGAGTAATCCCGGCTGTAACGCAGCATCTGTTCGGTGTATCCTTCCGTGTAGTCCAGTACAATGTCTGTGACTTCTCCGTTTTTGTTGGTTACCTGTTTCATAACAGGATTTACAAACCCTTTGTAAGGAGAAAGGTTGAGGGCTGCGTACCGGTCGAGAATCTCCTGGTGCAGCACCGGATCTACTTTAACGGCATAGTCTTCTACCAGTTTCTTTCCGGCAGCCAGATCGCCTTCGCTCTTGATGCGTTGAACTTCTCCCAGCAATGTACCGAATAAGGCCCGTAATTTCTCGTAATCATTGATCACAACATACGTTTTCCCATCCCGTTTACGGAGTTCCACCACATTATCCGCTTTTCCTTGTTCATATGCCCAACGTGCGATTAGCTGGCGGTTTCGCATGTGAGCTTCTTCGACATCTTTACCGGGTTCGATCCGTACCAGCTGCGTCATTAAACCGTTCATCATGAATTTGTAGTATTCGGATTTATAAGCATTCGCATCCGGAAGTAAATTCAGTTCAATAATCTTCGGGTCAGCCATATAATAGAGCCCGAATAAATCCGCGCGAGCCTCTTCCAGAGTTGAACTATACGCTTTTAAGGCATCCGGGTCGGTTCCCGGAAGCAGTTGGCCGGATCCATGTCCCAGACATTCGTGCAGGTCTGTGTGTAAATTATCCGTAATAAAACCATATTGTTTCATCAGCTCTCTTTCCGTATCACTCCATACAAATTCTTCATTGAATCCGTTTCCCTGTGACGCTTTATCGTATGCTTCCGTAATATTCTCAATTGTAACCGATTTGGACCCGTGGTCCCGGCGGATCCAGTCTGCATTAGGCAGGTTGATCCCAATAGGAGTAGCCGGGTAACAGTCTCCTCCGATAGAGGCAACGGTAATCACTTTCGCGCTCACCCCTTTGACCTCTTTCTTTTTAAAACGGTCATCTACCGGGGAATGGTCTTCAAACCATTGCGCATGATCGCTGATGATCTTTGTCCGTTTGGTCGCCTCTTTATTGATAAAGTTCACTGTGGATTCCCAGCTGGCTTTTAAGCCAAGCGGATCACCGTAAGTTTCAATAAATCCGTTAACAAAATCTACCTCTGAAGCCGTGTCCTGTACCCATAAGACAGAATATTCATCAAATGTTTTCAGGTCACCACTCCGGTAAAAAGCTATCAGGGTTTCGATGATCCTTCTCTGATGGTCGTTTTCGGCAAATGTGGCCGCTTTCTCCAGTTCCGATACGATCTGTACGATGGCATCCGAATAGAGTCCACCTACTTTCCAGGTCTTTTCTGTTAAGACTCCATTTTCTTTTACCAACCGGCTGTTCAGTCCATAAGAAACAGGCGTTTGGTCAGCCGGATCTTTCATACGGTCATAAAAGTTTTCAACTTCTGCCTGGGTTACACCCTCTCCATAATAGTTATTTGCAGAAGCAACGATCACATCCACATCACCACTTTGTACCGTCTTTTTCGGAAAGACAGCCGGGTCAAAGATCACAGGACTCAGCTCGGCCAGTAATTGATCTACTGTACTTCCTGCCTTTAACGGTAAAATTCCGGGAGCCAATTTCCGTACTTCACTTTCAAAGAATTCCTGCGAAAATCCGGGAATAAATTTATCTTCCGCATAATGATGGTGGATACCGTTTGCGAACCAGACCCGTTTCAGATACGTCTCAAATTCCTGGTAGTCGCGACCGGATGTATCCCCTTTATAGTTCAGATAAATTGCTTCCAGTGTACGGCGGATAGCCAGATTATAGCGTCCGTTCTGGTCGAACAGAATATCCCGTCCCATCTGGCCCGCTTCGGAAAGATGGTATAGTAACTGTTTTTGTTGTAAAGAAAGAGTTTCAAATCCCGGAACCTGGTAGCGCAAAATCTCCAGGTCCGCAAACTTGTCAACTACATAGTTGAACTCTCCCGGTGATACTTGTTCGCCTGTTGAATCCGCACAGGTGGAAGCGGATAAGATAGATACAGTCATAAGTGATAACATTATTTTCTTCATATCTGATAACAAAATTAGCTTGTAGTAGTTCGGAATAAATTCCAACTCACAAAGTTAGGAAAGAATAGACAATTATTCAATAAATTCCTTCCAAACTAAAATCCAGGCACCGGCAGACGAAAAACTCAGGCACCAGATGTGAAAAAGACAGGCAGGAGACTACATAAATCCAGGCAGAAGGGGGTACAAATACAGGCAGAGTCATGAACAAATACAGGCACCGCTATGGTATAGATATAGGCAAAAGGGGGGGATAGTGGTGCCTGTATTTATACCATAGCGGTGCCTGTGTGCAGCCAACCCCTTGCCTGTGTTTTACTCTATCCGGTGCCTGTATTTTATTCCTCCTGGTGCCTGTGTTTTTCCGGCCCATACGTTAAATTGTCAATTGTCAATTGTCAATTGTCAATTCTTCCCTACTTTTGTATAAATAATAAGGAAAAAAATGGAAATAGCAGCATTGGTATCAGGAGGAGTGGATAGTTCTGTCGTAGTGCACCGCCTGAAAGAAGCAGGATATGACCCAACCATATTTTATATACGGATCGGTATGGAAGATAAGGATGGCTATATTGATTGTCCGGCAGAGGAAGATATTGAAATCACTTCCTATATTGCCCGGAAATATGGGTGCCGTTTTGAAATCGTTTCCCTGCATGATGAATATTGGGATAAGGTGGTCAGCTATACCATTGAGTCGGTGAAACGGGGATTAACTCCCAATCCGGATATGATGTGCAACCGGTATATTAAGTTTGGTTGTTTTGAAGATAACTGGGGGAAAGATTTTGATAAGATCGCTACTGGACATTATGCTACTACAAGTGAAGTGGATGGGAAAACCTGGTTGTCAACCGCGAAAGACCCGTTTAAAGACCAGACTGATTTTCTGGCACAGATTACGAATTTGCAGATCAAAAAACTGATGTTTCCGATTGGTGATCTGCTAAAAAGCGAAGTACGGGCCATTGCCGAACAGGAAAAATTACCCAGTGCCAGGCGCAAGGATAGCCAGGGAATCTGTTTCCTCGGAAAGATTAATTATAATGACTTTATCGGACGTTATCTGGGACAACGAACCGGAAAGATCGTGGAGCTTGAAACCGGTAAAGTACTGGGCAAACACAATGGCTATTGGTTTCACACGATTGGCCAGCGCAAAGGACTTGGCCTGAGCGGGGGACCGTGGTATGTGATCAAAAAAGATATTAAACGGAATATTGTGTATGTCTCTAATGGCTATTCCACAGAGACTCAGTATGGGAAGGTTGTAAATCTACAGGGATTCAATTTTATCACAGAAGATCCCTGGGGAGAATTTGAAGATACGAAAGAGATCACATTCAAAATCCGCCATACTCCTGAATTTACTCCCGGCCTGTTACGCCGGATCGGGGATGTCTACCGGATTGAATCGGAGGAGAAAATCCAGGGCATTGCTCCGGGACAGTATGGAGTGATTTACGATAAAGATCATCATCTTTGCTATGGAAGCGGGATGATCATTGATGAAAATGATTAATCAGATGATATGAAAAGTAACCTATTCCGAATCATACATTGGGGAATATTGTTTGTCTGCTTTCTTCCTCATGTTTGTAAATCAGAGCGATATGTGACAATTGATCCGGATGGCTTTACCTATATCCGTGAAAAGCCGGATGTCCGGTCAAAGATTATAGGTAAAGTGGAACGGTATAAACCGTTTTATGATGCGTATAGTCTTTGTATGAATGAGGAAGATTATTCTTCTGTACCTGAAAACTGGATGCCGGTCGTGTTGGATGAAGAGACAGGGTCCGTGGGATATGTGTACCGTAAATATATACGTGATATCTATGAACTACCCAGGGTTGAGCATGTTTGGTGTTGTCCCTGTAGCGAATTGTATCCGGTAATGAAAAATGATAGTATGTCACAGTCCGATTATGAATATCGTTTGCGCGGACGTTCGCTTTCTGAGAATTGTCAGGTTACTTTTACCCATCAACAGACCACTGTTTTAGTTGCAGTAAAACCCTTGGATTCTATTGATGAATTACCTCCTCCTGAGGGTTGGGTAATAGGAGGACATAGATCTAAAGATGATTTTTACCTCCGGGAGATCACTATCACCAGTCCGGATAAAATCTATACTTTTCCGGACGACATGCTGCACCGGTTTAATTTTATCAATAGTCCTGTGCGAAAATATCAATCCGGAGATGAATGTATGGTATATACAAATGTGTTGATCGGGCATTTCGGGGAGATTTATATACAAATATCCGGAGGGGACGCAGCTGAATCTTTTGATGTGATCTGGTCGATTGTTGACGGTGAACTTTTCTGGGAAGATATTTGGAGAGCTTGTTGATAGAAAATATAATTTTGTATATAAAATAAACTGTATTTATACCGGAGTAAAGAAGTTGCTTCCGGATAGTATGAAGTAACTTATGATAAAGATCATCCCTCTGCTATGGTAGCGGGATGATCATGGATAAAAATATGTGATTATTGTACCCATTCCCATTGCTTAATATATTCGCTTAATTGTAATTTGTTCATAGAACAAATTTTTAATAATTCTTTTCTATTTGCTAATTCTCTTTCTTTGTTAAAAAAATCAGAATTTGCAAGACGCGGATGAAATAGATGATAAAGTGGACCGTTGGTACGGGAATAAGGTAATTCTAAAATTTCTAATCGCTTAACTCTTTCCATATCTTCAGGTCCCCACCCATAGAAATATTCATTTTCTCCTCCAACGTCTAAATATTTTTGTTTATCAACTAAAAAAGCTCCTCCAACAGATCGGCGACTATACATATTATATATTTCAGCTGAATAATTATTCAATATTTTAAAATCCATACTTTTGCGAAGTATATTACTGAGAGAAGGACTTAGTCCTAAGA
>JAJQES010000002.1 GCA_021201565.1 Tannerellaceae bacterium | reverse complement strand
ATAAAATTCCTACTTTTGTGGCAGATTTTGTTTCAACATACACAGGTTTCCGGATCACTAAGCAAATGTGATAGGAATTAAAAGGGAATGCCGTGGAAATCGGCGACAGTTCCCGCTGCTGTAAGTTCCAGCTCATGTTGTATGGGCACAGTTTTAACACTCTATATGCCACTGGCGGAAGTAGATTGATCCATATCAATTGACCTGCCGGGAAGGCGTTAAAACCGGAATAAGTCAGAAGACCTGCCTGCGTATTTACGGATCATGATCCTACGGAGAATAGGATACAGGCCGGCGCTCTTCTGAATGTTACCCCTATCGGTATTTCCCGGCGTTAGTCTTTATCATTTTCTTTTAAGGATGTTTTTTACTGGATTTGTTTTGCTGAAAAACAAGTATAACCTATTTATTCATTAAAAAACAATTCATTATGAAAATGAAAAAATGTTTACAGTTTTTGTTTGCTGCGCTTTTTCTGGCCAGCTGTAGTGCAGAGTATGATGTGCTGAATGAAATGGAACAGGGGGAAACCCGGGCAGCGGCTTCACCGGATGCTGCTTATTACACCATGACCTTTACCGGCCTTCAAACCAATCAGGGAGGGGGCAGTCCTTATGCGGATGACCCGTATGGGTATAACTTTTATGAAAGTTATGGAGGTTCGTTTAAGTATTATGTGGACCCTGTAAGCCAGTTGCGATTTGGCGTAAACCAGGGATCTTTTTATCCGGGTGGTCTTACTACGTATGATTATTGGTACGGAGGAATTGGGGTATCTAATTTTAATGAAATAGCGGATACCACTTATATGAACCAATTGAGTGTGTATGCGGGAAATCTGGGGACAAATACCGGAGGTGGATACGATGATAATTATTTTGCTGTTGTTTTCGGTTATGAAGATCCCACCAACTATATCTATGCTCCCTCTGTAGACTTTGCGGACGGCGGGAGTGCAACTTTTGTAAGTATGAAAGTGTGTAATACTGTCTATGCCCGTAGCGTCATGAAATATGGCAACCGCTTTGGTGGTACCGGAACTGCTGGCCCGCTGGGTGAAGGCGATTATCTGCGTATTGAAGTAAGAGGGTACCGGGGTGACTCCATTGAAGTAAGACAATATGTTTATCTGGCTGATTTTGTTAACAAAAAACCGGACGGAACCTATCCGGGCGTAATCGAAGGATGGCAGGATGTGACTTTCTCAAGTGAATTCAGTGAAATCACCAAACTCGAATTCAATATCCAGGGTACGGATACGGACCCGGTGTATGGCTTAAATACACCGGCTTATTTCGCAATGGATAACCTGGAATATATCAAGTAAATAATCAGGTATTGTATCAAAAAGTATAGGCAGTATTTACTGGCGCGGATATTTGTATCCGTGCCGGTTTGTATACCCTTCCTTTGACACAGCCTTTTCTTTTCAGTTTGTATGAAAGTAACCTATAGCATATTTTCTTTTCTTTTAATAGTCTCTCTTTTTTCCTGTATGGACTATGGCCCTTTGGAAGAAGAGGATTTTTTTCTGGGACACATCCCGGCCGGTGATGGGGTTTTTGTTGTGAATGAAGGAAATTTCGGATACAGTACAGCCTCTCTTTCTTATTATACTCCCAGTACAGGAGATATAGAGCATGAAGTATTTATCCGTTCCAATGGGATTCCGTTGGGTGATGTGGCTCAATCCATGGCCATTAAAGATGGAAGGGGATTTGTGGTGGTGAATAATTCTTCCGTTATTTATGTAATGGACCTTAATACATTTAAAGTAAGGGGAAAAATCTATCCTTTTACCTCCCCGCGTTATATTCATTTTTTGAGCAATACAAAAGCCTATGTAACTGATTTGTATGATCCCCGGATCAGTATAATCAATCCTGATACCTATGAAATTACCGGGCATATTGATATGAACGGACATGCTTCGACAGAACAGATGGTGCAATACGATAAATATGTTTTTACAAATTGTTGGTCGTATGACAATAAAATCCTGGTGATTGATACGGAACAGGATTTATTGGTAGATTCTATCGAAGTAGGAATTCAGCCTACCTCCCTGGTGATAGATAAATACAACAAGATCTGGACCGTGACGGATGGAGGGTATGAGGGTAGCCCGTATGGGTACACAGCTCCCTCCTTATACCGGATTGACGCAGAGACACGGCAGATAGAACAGGAATTTACTTTCCGGAAAGGAGAACATCCTTCGGAAATATGCCTGAATGGTACCCGGGATACTCTTTATTTTATCAATAACTCTATCTGGCGGATGGAGGTAACTGCTGATCTTTTCCCCGCCCGGCCTTTTATAGAGCCGGCAGGTACTATTTATTATGGGTTAGCTGTTAACCCGGTTAACTCGGATGTGTATGTGGCGGATGCGATTGATTACGTCCAGTTAGGTGTTGTGTACCGGTATAGTTCGCAGGGAAATTTACTGGACCATTTTCGTGCGGGAATTATTCCCGGTGCTTTTTGTTTCAGATAATGCAGATAAACCTTACATATAAATTAAACTCATTTTTAATATGAAAAATTCTTTTACAACTCATTTCTTACGACAGGGATTGGCTGTTATTCTACTGGCAGCTCTCTTTTTTGCCTGTAATAAAGATGAAGAGATTACAGAACCGGAAGGAGTAAAGCCACCGGTGATCAGCCTGGATAATAGTTCCGCTCTCTATTCGGTAAAGATAGAAAAGCCCTTTACCATCCTTCCTGAAGTAACCAATGAAGAGGATGCTGTCTTCTCCTGGAAACTCGATGGACAGATAATTTCCACCGAAAAAGAACTAACATACACACTCTATGAAGCCGGAGAATATATCCTCTCTTTCCGGGCGGATAACCGTGCCGGTTCGGATGAGGTAGAGATCCGGGTGGATGCGTCCGATAAAGCCTTGCCTCTGATTTCTTTCATAGAACCAACCAATGGTTTTGAACTGGTTGCCGGAACTGATTATCTGTTCTCTCCGGATGTGCAGAATGCAGAGAACGCCGTGTTCAGCTGGATACTGGATGGAGTAGAGGTGTCCACAGAAGCCACCTATACATTCCATTCGGCTACATTGGGAAATTATCTTTTGGTTTTCCGGGCGGAAAACGAAGATGGCAGCGATGAAATCAGTTTACTGGTCAATGTGGTGGAAACGATTCCTGCGCGGATCGTCTTTCCGGCCTCGTATTTGGAAGCGGACCCGTCTGTAAAAAGTGTAGCTGTTGACCGTCGCCTTTATTTGCGTCCTTTCGTTGAAAACATGACTGCCCCGGCTTTTAGCTGGTTTGTGGATGATGTCTTACAGGAAGGAGCCACTGGTAAATTGTTTGTGTTTGAACCGGTAGAAGCCGGTCGTACGCATACGGTACGGGTCGTAGCCACAGAGCAACAATCCACTCAGGCAACCCAGATTAACCGTAACCTGACCCGGTCAGCCGGAAGCAGTATAGAATATGTTCTTCGGATTGAGACCTATGATAAGGAACAAACACTAAGCCGTTCAACTACCGGCAGTAAGAAATGGAATAAAGTATATGAATTCCTCCCGGCACCCGGCCAGTTTATAAATAATTCTGTCGCAGGTTTTACCCATACCATTACGACCATGGAAGAAGCGAATGCTTTTGCGGAAGAACGGTTATCCAATAGGATTCATGTTTCTTTAGGGGGATTCGGCGGATCCATCATTGCCGGTTTTGACCATAGCATTCCGAATAAAGGATCTAAAAATGGATATGATTTTTCCATTTTAGGAAATTCGTTTGAGGGAAGCTCAGAACCGGGTATTGTCTGGGTGATGCAGGATACCAACGGAAACGGATTACCGGATGATGAATGGTACGAACTGAAAGGGAGTGAATATGGAAAAGAAGAAACCATTCAGGAATACTATGCGACCTATACCCGTCCCTCTGTACCCGGTTTACCTATTTACTGGAAAGACAATCAGGGTAATTATGGGGCTATTGAGGTAGGATATTATAACCATGATTTTTATCCCACCTGGGTAAAAGAAGATCAATATACCTTATATGGAACCTGCCTGAAACATAAAACGTCTCTGGTAAACGGACTTTGGGTCAATGGTTCTTTTGACTGGGGATATGCAGATAATGTAGGAATGGATATACTGGAAGATGGGAATAATCACTTCCGTATCAGCGACGCGGTTCATTTGGATGGATCGCCTGCTAATTTGCAGTTTATTGACTTTGTCAAAGTGCAGACCGGTGTAAATGTGACGGCCGGTATATTAGGAGAAGTATCTACTGAAGTATTCGACTTTACAGATGAAAATTTATAATTAATAGAAGGTAAGGAATTAAGAAGTCAAGAAGTGAGTGATAACTCCTTGACTACTTAAAAAAGAAAAGAACAAACATGAAAAAGATTTTATTGATCAGTCTGATTGCATTCCTTGGATGGTCTTGCAGTGAAGAGGAGATAGAAGGACCCGCATATAACGGAACAGATAATTTTATTGTTTCGTTTGGAGTGATAAAAGACGGTATCACTTATCCCGCCTCTATCACCGGAGAAGAAATTACTGTTACGGTAAATTATAATGTAGACCTGGCAGGTGCCAAAGCGGAAGTTGTTTTGACGGAGAATGCGACTATTACACCTGATCCGGCGGAAATAAGTGATTGGTCACAGGAGTGGCAGTTTCTGGTTACTTCGCATGCTGAAGAAGACAGGACATATAAATATATAGTTGTACGCTCGGAAATAAGTAGTGTGGGAGATGTGGTGTTGACCACCCAACAGCAGGTGGATGAGTTTGGGAAAAGCGGTATCCGTAGTATTGCCGGAAACCTAACGATCGGAAGTGAGTCGGAGGATGTATTGATTGAGAATCTCGAAGGATTGAGCGAACTCAGGGAAGTAGCCAATACACTCCGGATTCTGGGATCGTATACCGGAACCGGACTGGAGGGACTGGAGAATCTGAAAAGTGCCGGGAATATCCTGATGGGAGATGTGTTGAGCATATCCTCTAACAGGACTCTCATCGGTTTTTCTTTACCGGCATTAGAGACTGTGAAAGGAAATCTATTCCTTGTTTCTTCTGCATTAGAAGAGGTTTCCCTTACACAACTCTCTTCCGTGGAAGGCTCTGTGGTTGTTAAATCGGATGCCATCCGGGAGATTGACCTGCCGGTGTTAACCGGGATAGAGGGCGACTTTGTGCTGGCCGGTACCACCGGGAATGAGCCGGGAGGAGAACTCCAATATCTGTATATGCCGGAATTACAAGAGGTGAAGGGCAATTTGCACAGCTCCGGCTTCCGGGCACTAACAGGATATGCTTTTACTAAATTACAACATGTAGGGGATATTACCTTTGCCGCTTTGCCGGACATGCGTGATGTAATGATGAACCAGGTAGAAACCTGTGGGAATCTTCTTTTCGGGGATTGTCCCTCTATAGAAAGTGTGATCTTTCCCCAATTGGTTTCCTGCGGAGGTATTTCGCTGGAGAACAGTACTCTCTTGTCTGTGCTTAACTTCCCTTCCCTGACTACAATCCAGGGTGATTTACGTGTGACGAAAAGTTTACCATTGACTACACTTTCCGGATTAGAAAAAGTAGAATCCATAGAAGGTGATATCTATTTTGAAGGAATGGCGCTTCTATCCGGCATCGGAGAGATGGAAAATCTGAAAAGTGTACATAACATCACCCTGCATACCTTACCAGGCATGTCCGGAGAAATAGATCTCTCTAAACTGGACCTGAACGGAGGTAAACTTTACATCCAGACCCTTTCCAAAGACATCTCTTCCATCAAGGGTCCGGCACAGTTTAACGGATCAATTGAAATTATTCAGTCTAATGGAGGCATTCCCTCTTTTGAAGGATTCAACACCTGGCACGGATCCCTTGCTCTACGTAACTTAACGAATGGAGCTGCAACGGAATTGTTACTTCCGGACGTGGAATATATAGAGAACCTGATCTTAAACGGATGTTATCAACTGCGGGTAATAAGTACAGATAAAGTAAAAGAAATAGGAGGAACCCTGATGGTCAATAGCTTCTGTGGTGAGTTGAGTTTTCCTTTAACAGAGCGGATCGGACAGCAACTCTATGTTTCCGGTGCAAACACCACTACAATGACCGGATGCCGTTTTTCCGTATTAACAACCGTTGGAAAGGGAATACCGGACGATATTACTTACTCGGAGAATAGTTTTGAAATCGGATTAAAATCATATCAACCGGAATTTCCTCTTTTAAAAACAGTCAATGGTTCTGTAAAGCTGGAAACCTCGCCTGCACAAACTAAAATCCAGTATTTATCTTTTCCTTCACTGGCTACCGTGACAGGAAATATGCAGATTGGGTATATCTGGTCTTTCGGAAATGGAGGAAATACAACCATTACCACCATTGATATGGGAGCTCTTACCACAGTGGAAGGAACCTTCCTGATGCAGAATATGGCTGCCATTACTGACTTTTCCACCTTTGCCGGCCTGCGTAATAGCCTGAGCGCGGACCGCTGGAATGTAAGCCTGTGTGGCTACAATCCGGCCTGGCAGGATATGCTTGACGGTAAATATACAGAATGAAAAGCTACTTTTTAGTTTCTATTATGATAGGCATGTCAGCTGCGTTTGGATTACAGGCGCAGTCTGACATCTCTTTGCATGAAGTGACGCTCCGGGATGTTCCGGTGTACGGACGGCGCCCTTTACAGGAAATCGGTACCCAAAAGACCCTCCTGGATTCAGTCGCTTTGCGGGAAAATGTCACCAATAGCCTGGCCGATGTCCTTTCCCGGCAGAGTTCCATCTTTATTAA
>JAJQES010000199.1 GCA_021201565.1 Tannerellaceae bacterium | reverse complement strand
TGGTAAAGACGCATCAATGGTAAACCGGTCACCAATCGTTTCAATCTGGTCAATACCTAAAAAGGTACGGATGCAATAGACAATGACCGTCATCAGAATAATCGCTAGTAAAGAGCCCGGAACTTTTTTCAACAACTTAGGAGTATAAATAATGATCAGAATACTTACCATTCCAACCGCTAAAGGCCAGACATTGATGGTCCGGATATTTTCAAAATAAGCAATCCATTTGGAAATAAAATCAGCAGGTACATGTTCCATGGTCAGACCGAACAGATCCTTCATCTGGGTGGTAAAAATGGTCAGGGCAATTCCGCTGGTAAATCCGACAACAATCGGATAAGGAATAAATTTAATGACGGTACCCAGCTTAAAAACGCCCATTCCAACGAGCATAATTCCCGCCATAACAGTCGCAATCGCCAATCCTTCTATTCCATGTTGCTGAATGATCCCATATACAATGACGATAAACGCTCCGGTAGGTCCTCCGATCTGCACATTGCTCCCTCCGAGAAAAGAGACAATAAATCCCCCGATAATAGCCGTGATCAATCCTTTTTCAGGTGATACCCCGGAAGCGATCCCAAAGGCAATCGCCAGCGGAAGAGCGACAATTCCTACAATAATTCCCGCCATTAGATCACTCATAAACTTCTCACGGGAGTAGTTTTTCAGAGAAGAGAAAAGTTTAGGTTCAAACTCTATTTTGCCTTTCATTGAAGTACTTACTGAAAATTTGGGTACAAAGATACAAATAATTAATATGTATTAAAGCCAGGAAACGTTTTGAGTATCCCCCTGGCTCCGGAAATCCATACCCCCGCCAGGAGTTCTCTGTCTACAAAATGTTTTTTTATAGAGAGAAGGAGGCTCCAGGAAAGATAGGGATACAAAAAAAAGAGGATGTGTAATGCATCCTCTTTTCCTACTATATTTTACGATACCCTACGACAGATTAACCGATATTTCCTACTTTGATCAGGTATTCGGCGATCTGTACGGCATTCAGGGCAGCTCCTTTTTTAATCTGGTCGCTTACTGTCCAGAAGGTTAATCCATTCGGATTTGAAATATCTTTACGGATACGGCCTACGTATACAGGTTCTTTATCTGCTACGAATAACGGCATCGGATACTCTTTCTGGTCCGGATTGTCCTGCAATACAATTCCTTCCGCCTCAGCAAATGCAGCTCTCACTTCTTCCACACTGACAGGACGTTCTGTTTCTACCCAGGTTGCTTCACTATGGGCACGAATCACCGGTACACGTACGCAGGTCGCACTTACTTCAATATCCGAGTGCATGATTTTCCGGGTTTCGTTATACATTTTCATCTCTTCTTTTGTATAACCGTTATCCGTAAATACATCCACCTGTGGGATCAGGTTATAGGCCAACTGATAAGCAAACTTCTCAATGGTTGGTTCCTCACCTTTCAACAATTGTTCATATTGTTTTACCAGTTCAGCCATCGCGGTAGCACCCGCTCCACTGGCAGCCTGGTAGGTAGAGACATGTACACGTTTGATATGTGATAACTGTTCGATCACTTTCAACGCCACTACCATCTGGATAGTAGTACAGTTCGGATTCGCAATCACATTCCGGGGGCGATCCAGGGCATCTTCCGGATTTACCTCAGGAACCACCAAAGGTACATCATTATCCATACGGAAAGCACTTGAGTTATCGATCATCACAGCACCATATTGGGTAATGGTTTTCTCAAACTCCACAGAAGTACCACCACCTGCCGAAACAAAAGCAACATCAATTCCCTTGAAATCGTCGTTGTGCTTGAGTTCCCTGACTGTGTATTCCTTACCTCTGAAGGTATAAACACGTCCGGCACTACGGGATGAACCGAAAAGCACAAGCTCATCCAGCGGAAAATTTCTCTCGTCGAGTACGCGCAGGAACTCTTGTCCCACTGCTCCACTCACACCAACAATTGCTACTTTCATTTTGAGCACTAATTAATTTTTAAAATACCAATAAATAGTTTTACTTTGTAAGTCTCTAATAAGGATTTTTCATTTCAGCGAAATGGAGGGCAAAGATAGAGAAAAATCACATATAACCCTTTAACTATGAAACAAATCATCATCTTTTTAACCTTTTTGTGGCCGCTCTCTCTGTTTGGCCAGCTCACAGAGACCTTTAACGGACCGGAACTCAACTCCCTACACCCCTGGCAGGGAGACCTGTATGAATTCTTTATCAACAGTTACGGAGAAGCCGAATTTATTTCCATTCCCGGCGAAGCCGGTGAAGCGTCTATCTGGTTACCGGTAGGATATTCTACAGACATGACCTGGGAAATGGAGGTAATGCTTGATTTCCGTCCCACCAATTCAAACAATGTCCGGATCTTTATTTATCAACCCTCCCTACATGCTACCGCCGAAAGCTGGTATATACAATCCGGCAATAACTCCCGGCAAATCTCCCTGTACCGCCAGAGTTCCGGGACGCCCACTCTTTGTATTTCCGGGCGAACCTCACTACTGGAAGAGCCCTATACCCGGGTCTTTATAAAAGTAACCCTGGAAGAAAATAAAAAATGGACTCTCTATACACGTACTGAACAGGAAACAGCTTATACAAAAGAAGGAGAATGTATAAGGGAGGTTGAACAACCGTCGGAGAAAGGCTATTTCACGATCCTCTGCCGGTATATTAAAAGCAGGATTAGCAGCTTCTGTTTTGATAATATCCGGATCACACATGACGTCTCCGGTCCCCCTTTACCTCCCAAACCGGATCCTGAACCCGAACCAAATCCCGGACCATCAGGCGAAGTGCCCGAATTAACGGACCTAACATTGGTTTCCGGTTCGACCCTTTCCCTCACCTATTCCGAAGAAGTAGAGATACCGAGGGCAACAGCAGAGATTTCCGGCTATGGATATGCGGAGGAGATCGTCTATGGAGCCACCTGGAACATGGTTCTTCTGCATTTTCCTTTTGAACTGGTTCCCGGAAAACAATATGAACTACGGATCAGCGGACTCAGTTCATTTACCGGTATTGCCATCCCGGAGGAGATCTGGGCATTTGAAATAGAAGAGGATAAAAAACCTCCGGAGACACCCGGCCCGGAACCTCCGGCTCCTCCCACTTCTTTTCCTGCCGGCTGTATTTTGATCAATGAAGTGATGGCCAATCCGAAAGGCTTAACAGAACTGCCGGAAACCGAATACATCGAATTATACAATACAACAGATGAAGAGATCCACCTCTATGAGTGGGAACTGTGGTATGGGACCCAACATGTCATCTTACCGGACAAAATACTTCCGGCAGCAGACTATGCATTACTTTACCGGAGCGGACGGATAGCCTACGTAGATGAAGGCGGCCTGGACCTGCCTTTATCTAATTTCCCTGCGGCCCTTGCCAATACCGGCAAAGAACTCCGTCTAAAAGATCCGGCCGGGAACCTGATTGATGAGGTCATATATCCAAAAGCGACACCGGCGCGCTCATGGGAACGGTTTGAGGATAGCTGGCATCTGGCGGTTGACCCGCGGGGAGGAACACCAGGTTCCCGGAATCATATTCCGGATGATCCTGTAATCCCCCTTCCTCCTGCCGGTGGGACAATAGAGCCGGGTGACATTCTCTTCAACGAACTATTACCCAATCCTTATCCGGATGGTAGCGAATTTATTGAACTCTACAACCGTTCCGGAAAAACACTCTCTTTGGAATCCCTGAGTATAGCCGTCCGGAAACCGGATGGCACACTCTCGACCCGGTATCCATTGGCCGGTACCGGGACAGCCATAGACCATGATTCCTATATCGTACTTACCAAAGACAAACCGGGTGTTACCGCTTTTTATGACATACCGGAGGAAGACCGGATCCGGGAAGTCAACATGCCCATCCTGTCCAACGTTTCAGCCACCCTGGTTTTATTCCGCACGTCAGACGAAGTAGTGATCGATGAGGTTAGTTATTCCTCCAAGTGGCACTCTTCTTCCCTGATCTCCGAAAAAGGAGTATCACTCGAACGGGTAGACCCTGAGCGGGACACACAGGATGCTTCCAACTGGAGTTCTGCCTCTGCCCTTTCCGGATATGCTACACCGGGTTATAAAAATTCACAGTACCTGAGTGCAGAAGAAGAGCATCAACCGGCCATCGGCAAACCGGTTTACCATGCGGATGGGACGTATTCCATTCCTTACCAGTTGGATAAAGCCGGTTATTTATGCAGAGCCTGGTTATACAGTCTGGCCGGTATCCGGCAAACAGAAATTGCCAACCACACGCTCACCGGAAGTTCCGGCTCTCTCCATTGGGACGGACGAGACTCAACCGGTAAACCGGTTCTCACCGGTCTCTATCTTTTATATATTGAATTCTATCATCCCGAAGGAGGAGACAAACGATTCAAATTGCCTTTTCCGGTGAGGTAAGGATTTCATTTGACAAATTACATGCTAACTGCCCTATCAGGAGGAAAAAGTAAAGAGATAGAGGTCCCCTGTTCCGGCTGAGACTGAATAGACATACTTCCTCCGTGACGGTTCAGGATCTGCCGGCAAAGACTCAACCCAATACCGGAACCACCGGGCTTAGTGGTATAAAAAGGAACAAACACTTTGTCCATGGCTTCGGGTACAATCCCTTCCCCCTGATCGGTCACAGTGATCACAGGACGGCCTTCTTTACGCTCCGCTGATAGAGTTATGACGGGAAGAGTTCCGGCCGGAGTGGCTTCGACGGCATTCCTCACCAGATTTATAAGCACTTGTTCCAACAGGTTCCGATCTCCCCGGATGCGAAGATCTGCCGGGTGAACCTGAAAAGATATCTCCCCTTTACCTACCGGTAACAAACTTTTCATCTCTTCAAAAAGGGAATCCACCCGGAAATACTCCATAACAGGCATGGGGATCCGGGTCAGTTTACGGTAATTCTCGACAAACTCCAACAGTCCACGGCTGCGGCGGTGGATTGTTTGCATCGCCTGTAACATTACCTCATAATCTTTTTCATTCATACCATGTGCCTCAGCTCTATCAGTCACTGTTTCGGCCAGGGAAATCACAGGAGCCAGGGAGTTCATGATCTCATGGGTCAGGACCCGTATCAGTTTTTGCCACGCTTCTATTTCCGTCTCCGCCACGACCGATTGGTATAACCGGGAACGAAACGCCTCCAACGCCTCATTCATGGCAATCGCTAACTCTTTTTCTTCTCCTTTCCCCTGTTGCGGGAAAGAAAGATTCAGATCTCCGTAATGAATATTTGCTATCATGTATTTCATTTTACGGATTTTTTTCTGCTGCTCGGCCCAAAGGGAAATGGCCGATAAAATCATAAAAAGAAAGAGAAGTCCGGCAGAGAAATAGAGTTCCCGGGAAAGGAACAAAGCAAATCCCAATGCAAAAACAACAATCAGGATGATACGGATAACAAAGCCATATTGTTTCATAAACCTAATTTTTCCAGTTTGCGATATAAAGTAAAACGTGTAATGCCCAGGAGTTCCGCGGCCCGGGACACATTCCCCCCGGCCCGCCTCAATGCCCGTTCAATAGCCTCCTTTTCCAGAAGGTTCAGGTTAAGTTCTTCATATCCTCCCTTTTTGGCGCCACTCACTGCCTGTAACATAAAATTATCAGCTTTTAATAAAG
This sequence comes from Tannerellaceae bacterium, assembly GCA_021201565.1. GTDB lineage: Bacteria > Bacteroidota > Bacteroidia > Bacteroidales > Tannerellaceae > UBA4116. The sequence goes on along the minus strand of JAJQES010000199.1, from coordinate 24,137 downwards.
AACTATCCGCCAGGATGACGGCCCGTTCCAGCGCGTGCTGAAGTTCCCGGACATTCCCGGGCCAGCCATACTTCAACAATTTAGTCCGGGCATCACGGGTCAGGCCGGTGATCTCTTTTTTATATTTCCGGGCATACTTCCGGAGAAAATGATCCGCCAGCAAAAGAATATCATTTCCCCGCTCCCGCAAAGGGGGAATATGGATCTCAATAGTATTGACCCGGTAGAGTAGGTCCTGCCGGAAGGCTCCCTCCTCTACTTTTGCATGCAGGTCTACATTGGTCGCGCAGATCATCCGCACATCAATCGGAATGATTTTGGTAGAACCTAAGCGGCATATCTCTTTTTTCTCAATGGCCGTTAACAGTTTAGCCTGCATCTGCAAACTAAGGTTCCCAATCTCATCCAGAAAAAGTGTTCCTCCACTGGCGGCCTCCATACGGCCCGGTTTATCTCTGCGGGCATCCGTAAAAGCCCCTTTTTCATACCCAAACAATTCACTTTCAAACAATTGTTCGGGGATACTACCCAAATCAATAGTCACAAATCCTTTGTCCCGGCGGGGCGAGTGATAATAAAGGGCACGCGCGACCAGATCCTTGCCTGTTCCATTCTCACCCAGAATCAGGATATTGGCATCTGTATGCTGCAATTTCTCAATCATACTAAACACTTCCTGCATCACCTCACTTTCCCCCAGCATATCAAAGGAGGTATCCTCCACACCACTCAGCACCTCGACCTGTTTCTTTAACTGATGCACTTCCCGCCGGCTCTCCCGTAGCTCCAGAGCAGCCGATAAAGTGGCCAGTAATTTCTCTTTTTCCCAGGGTTTCGGGATAAAATCCACCGCGCCGGCCTTGATCGCATGGACCGCTTTCTCCGTATCCGCATAAGCGGTAATGAACAGCACGACTGCATCCGGGTCGAACTCTTTTATCTTTTTCAGCCAGAAAAGACCTTCCTGCCCACTGATTGCATCCCGTTTAAAATTCATATCCAACAAAATCACATCCGGCTGGTAAGTATTCATAAAATGTTCGATCCGTTCCGGCTGAGTGGTCACCTTTACATGGTTCACATACGGTTCCAGCAATAAGTTCAGCGCAAATAACACATCCTGGTTATCATCTACTATAAGTATCTTTCCTTTTTTAGTTTCCATATCTATATAACTCCTGTACCCAACAAAGATAGTACTCTTCAAATAAAAAATCCGTGCGCATACGCACAACTTTTGTGCTGTTCCACACACCCTCTGGAATCGCAGCCAAGCGCTATTCAACTACTGATCAACCCATTAAAACCCTGGCACGTTCTTTGAATGATAGAATAATATGAAAAATAACAACAAGCATATTCTTTTTATTGTTCTTCTGGGACTGCTTCCTCTTCCGGGCATAGCGCAGGATACCTTGTACATGACACTGCCCCAGGCAGTAGAGATGGCCAGACAAGATTCTCCGGATGCCATTGCCGCGCGGCATACCTTCCGGGCAGCTTACTGGAACTGGCGTTCCTTTAAGGCCAATTTATTACCCAGTATTACGTTTCTTTCCAATCCCTATCTGAACCGTTCCATCAGTTCCGTTCCTCTGGAAGACGGAAGCGAAGTCTATGTACACCGGAACCAGTTATCCATGGATGCCGGAATCACCATCAACCAGAATATTCCTTTTACCGGAGGCAGCCTGTTTGTCTCTACCTCACTTGAACGGTTAGACCTCTTCACTGATAAAACCAATTATTATAAAACAACTCCGGTAGTCATCGGATACGAACAAAACCTGTTTGGATATAATCAGTTTAAATGGGACAAACGGATTGAACCCCTCCGGTATACCGAGGCTAAAAAAGTACTGGTAGAAACGCTTGAACTGGTAGCCGCCAGAACCACGTTTAAATTCTTTGAACTGGCGGTAGCACAGTCTTCATGGGAAAGGGCTCTTTATAACTATGCCAATGCCGACACCCTCTATCAGTTTGCCCAAGGCCGGTATGACATCGGTACCATCACTGAAAATGAAATGTTGCAACTGGAACTCAATCTACTGACTGAACAAACCAACATTATGAACACCCGGATCACCGTGGATGACCAGGTGCAGGAACTACGCAGCTACCTCGGCATTCACGAAGCGGTGGAAATTGTGGTATTAACCAGCGACCGGATTCCCACGTTCCATATTCCGGTGGACGAAGCACTGAAACTGGCTTACACCAACAATCCCGAGCCGGAAAATATGCAACGCTTACGGCTGGAAAGTGAGAGCAACGTCGCATACGCAAAATCCCAGCGGGGTTTTAAAGCGGACCTGTATATGCAGTTCGGACTCACCCAATCGGCCCGGCAACTGAAAGAGGCTTACCGGAATCCCCTCGACCAGCAACTCGTAAGCGTAGGAATCCGGCTCCCCATTCTGGACTGGGGTGTCGGCAAAGGGAAAGTGAAAGTCGCCATCAGCAACCGTGACAAGGTGTATACCCAGGTCGAACAACAACGGATCGATTTTGAATCCAACATCATCAAACTGGTAAAACAATTCAATATCCAGGGAGATAAAGTGACGTTGGCTTTTAAAACCGACCAGACCGCTCAACGGCGCAACGATGTGGCCCGCCGTCTCTACCTGCTGGGGAAATCAGATATTCTGGACCTGAATGCGGCCATTAATGAAAAAAATAATGCCCGGCATACCTATATCATGGCCCTCTACAATTACTGGAACCTTTATTACGGGATCCGGAGCCTGACAGGGTATGATTTTGAGACACACCAGGCATTGACAGAAAATTATCAACTTTTAATGAAATAATAATGGATACACCGATAGCCAAAAAGCCGGTTTATTACCGGTACCGTTACCATATTGGAGGCAGCATTCTCTTCCTGGTTCTTCTCCTATCTGTACTTATAGCCGGTTCAGGGGGTAAAAAACTACGTACCAATGCCGGTACCCTGCTGATCCGGGAAGCCGAAGCCGGAAAGTTCCTGGAATATGTAGATGTGGAAGGAGTCGTACAACCGATCCTCACCATTATGGTCAATACCCGGGAAGCAGGAAGTGTCGAGCAGATCATTGCCGAAGAAGGTTCGATGCTGAACCGGGGAGACACGATCCTGACACTGACCAATCCGGAACTGATACGTACGATTGAGGACCAGCGGGACGAATGGGAAAAGCAACGGATCACTTTCCGGGAAAAAGAACTGGAAATGGATCAAAAAAGTATACTTTTACAACAGCAGACCCTGGAAACACTTTATGAACTGAACCGGTTAAAGAAAAGTTATGCGCTGGATGAAGAGGAGTATAAGATGGGAGTGAAAAGCAAAGCACAACTGGAAGTACAACGGGACCAATATGAATATAAGAACCGGAGTACCGCTTTGCAACTGGAAAGCATGCGGCATGACAGTACTGCCAATATCCTGAAAAGACAATTAATGCAACGTGATCTGGAAAGAGAACAGAAAAAATATGAACGGGCACAGGAACGGTTGGAGAACCTGGTTGTGTCGGCTCCTATCAACGGGCAACTTAGCTTTGTAAAAGTGACTCCCGGGCAACAGGTACAAAGTTCGGAAAGTATCGCCGAAATCAAAGTGATGGACCAATTCAAGATCCATGCGGCTATCAATGAATACTATGTAGACCGGATCATGACCGGACTTCCGGGCACGATCTCCTGGCAGGGAACCCGGTATCCTTTACGGATCACCAAAGTGGTACCGGAAGTAAAAGAACGTACCTTTGAAGTGGATCTGGTATTTACCGGTGACATGCCGGAAAATGTACGGATCGGGAAAAGTTTCCGGGTACAGGTTGAATTAGGCCAGCCCGAAGACGCGCTGGTGATCCCCAGGGGAGACTTCTTCCAGAGCACAGGGGGCCAGTGGATCTATAAAGTAAACGAAGCCGGGACAAAAGCGATCCGGACCCCGATCGTCATCGGCCGGCAGAATCCTCAACAATACGAAATCCTTGAAGGATTAAAACCGGGGGATAAAGTCATTATAACAGGGTATACCCAGTTTGGGGACGCCCAGGAATTAATATTAAAATAACATAGCTATGTTCGCTCATTATATAAAAACAGGTATCCGGAATATACGGAAAAACAAACAGCAGGTGATCATTGGTATGACCGGCCTGGTCATCGGTATCATCTGTTTTTCCCTTTGCAACTATCTCGTCCGGAATATATGGGAAGTAGATAGAGGTTTTCCCAATTACAAACAACTGAACACAATCTCCTGGATTAACGGGCAGGGGGGCGGGATAGGAAGTAACCTGGGGAAAGCCCGCCTGTTAGCAGAAAGCCATATCCCGGGCATTGAAGAAATAGGAGTCTTCACCCGTCCCACACAACAACCCTTTATCTTTGAATTATCCTCCGGACAAGAGTTATCCGCTATCCAGGAAGCCATGCAGGTCTCCGAAGGATTAAGTAAATTACTCCCTTTTCAATGGATCCACCAATCCCCTCACGTGTTCCGGCAACCCAACGGGATAATTCTTACCCAAACGTTTGCCAAAAAGATGTATGGGAACGAAAACCCGGTAGGAAAACAGATCCGTGTGCCGGAACAGGCAGAAGAAACCCGGTATACCATCCTGGGAGTTATTCAGGACTTGCCGGCTAACAATAGTTTGTCAAACCCAACCCCGGCAGATATGTTCTTCTGTCTCGATGAAAGCATCCCGAATGACCTGTATTGCACCATTTATGCACTTTCTTCTCCGGGAGTAAAGATAGAAACCATAGCTGCCATTCTCCGGGAAAACGTGCTCTTGCAGGAAATTCCGGAAGGTAGGGGTGGAATGGTCTTTTATCCCCAGATCCGCAATGCGGAAGAGACAAAAAAAGAGGCAGACTTCATTTTCAGTCTCTTTCTTGTCAGTATGATTGGAAACCTGGTTTTACTGGCCGGGCTAATCAATTTCTTTTCCATTTTTGTAGGGTCTTTTTACAACCGGACCCGCGAGTTAAGCCTCCGGGAGGTGTTAGGGGCAGGTTCTTATCATCACATCCAACAACTTTTCACCGAAATCGGGATCGTGATGTTGATGGCTTTTCTTTTTTCCCTCGCCCTCTCTGAACTGCTCCTTCCGCTGGTGAACAAATTATTCCGGGGACCAGGGAATGTGTTTGACCATACCCAAATCATCCTCCATCAAATCCAATACCTACCCCTGTTTTTGCTTCTGTGTGTATTACTATCCGTCCTGGCCAGCTACCGGCTCAGAAAGCTGGTACTCATCCAGGGGATCAAAGGAGGAAGCCCGGCCGGAAAGAAACATATTTTCCGGAATTGTATGTTAGGATTCCAGTTTTTCATTTCCCTTATCTTTTTTGGCGCGGCCACCGCCTTTCATATTCAGCACCAATTGAATAACCATATTATTTTTTCCGGTTTATCGAAAAAAGAGAAAGAGCGGATCTACGAAGTAAAATTAGACTATGCTGAGTTAAAAGGGCAGGAAGAGGTCATCAAAATCCGTTTGGCAGAAAGCCGGGGAGTAGAAGATATCCTGGAAAGTGCTTCCCGGATAAACGGCCAGACCTCTATCTCCTATTATCATCCGGTGGATAAAGAACCCCTTATGTTAATGAATCTGGAAACCAGTCCCAATTTCTCCTCTTTTATGAATATAGGCCTGGTAGAAGGGCATTCACCTCTTACGGAAAACACGATCCTGGTCACCGAATCCGTTGCGCATTATTTAGAGGAGGAACGCTCCACCGGAACCATCCTACTGGATCAACAAAGTTACCAGATGGCCGGCGTAATAAAGGATTTCATGAACCGAACCACGGACGTCTCCGGACATTTTGCCATCAAACCGGTCCGGCAAACAAACTACCTGTATGTAAAAGCCTATCCGGGATATGAACAGGAAACTGCCGCCCTGATCCATCAAACCGTCCGGGAATGGTTGCCGGCCTCTACTTCCTTTGAACTGCAAACCCTGGAAGAGATCATTGCACACGGGGAAAGAGGAGGGAAAGAGATCCGGAATATTTTCTTAAGTATTGCTCTCCTGTGCCTGTTGATCACCTCCCTGGGCATCTATTCCTCCATCACGACCGATACCAACCAACGCAAAAAAGAGGTAGCCATCCGGAAGATCAACGGAGCATTCCTTCAAGATATCTTTTGGCTATTCGGTAAACTGTATATAAAACTGCTCCTCATAGGAACCCTGTTTGCTTTTCCACTCATCTGGCTGTTGTGCCGGTTTCTGGGACAAATCTATCCGGAAAGCTTCAACTATAACCATCCGGTTTTCTGGTTCTTTATTCTGTTTGTTGTACTGGCCGTCACGGCTATCACCATCAGTTACCGGCTACTTATAATCGCCCGGATCAATCCGGCAGAAACAGTAAAATCCGAATAACGGTATGTGGAATAAATTTATTTTCAGGATCGCACTCCGGAATCTCCGGAAAAATAGACAATCTACTCTAATCTCCATCGCAGGGTTAGTGACCGGGATCATCTGCTTCACCTGTTGCTCCTATTGTATCCGTCAGATCAGTAATATAAACAGCAGTTTTCCCACCTTCCGCCAAATGCATGCGCTTGTACTCAAAACAAACGAAGGAAGGCGTGTGAATAACACAATAGAATATGCGGAAAAACTGGAGAAAGCCATGATCCCGGGAATAGAATCTGTAAGTTTCTACACCTACCCTGTAAAAGATCTGTTTACCGGAATAACCGACAGTGGAGAAGAGCGCTCCTATCTGCAAAATTATATTACAGTCAACCAGGCATTTTTCGATGTATTTCCTACCCATTGGCTCCGTAAAGCCCCGGGGGATCTATTCTCTTTACCCAATACCGTAATCTTATCCGCACCGGCCGCTGAATATTTTTTCGGGAAAGAGAATCCCGTAGGCCAGGCGCTTCTTCACACTTCCCTTCAACAAACAGAGGAACCGGAACGTTATACAGTCCGGGGCATAGTAGAAGAATTTCCTCCCTCCAACTCCATTTCTCCTTTTCAACCACTCGGCATATTTATCTGCCGGAATGACCACCTTCCACCCACTACACAGGGCGAAATTATAGTGACAGGGACTTCCGGGGTCTCTACGCAGACACTCAATGAACGTTTAAAAGATGCCGCAACTCTTTTCCCGGGAGAGAATATAGACATGTCTCTCGTGAATGCATATGAACAATCCCAAAACAGCATAAATAAAATAGCCCTGCTCCTGCTCTATGGACTTAGCTTCCTGATCCTGTTAGTAGCCCTGATCAACTTTTTTTCGATTACTATCGGACATTTTTATAACCGTACCAAAGAACTTAGTGTACGAAAAGAATTAGGGGCAACCATATATGATCCTTTTATACAACTTTTTACAGAAACAGCACTGGTTGTTTTGATTGCTTTTCTTTTATCCTTTCCGGCTACGGAACTTTTCCTGCTTTTCCTGAAAAGGCATCTACTCTCTTCACACGACATTTACATTCATTCCCGGACACTCTACCGTCAACAGATAGAGTATTTACCATTGATTCTGGCTATTTGTGCCGGAATGGCAGCCATCGCCTCGTGGCGGATTCACCGGTTAGGAGTTATCAAAGGTATAAAAGGAGGTAGCCGGGATGGTACAAAACACCGGTTCAGAAACAGTATGCTGGTAATACAGTTAATTATTTCGATTTTCTTTTTAGGGACCGGAATGGCCTTTAAAAAGCAATTCCATGAAATCAGTCAAACTGTTTTTCCCTCTATTCCCAAAGCAGAGAAAAGACAGATTCTGGAAGTACGGCTGGATTTTCCTTATATCATTGACCACAAAGCTCTGATTATGGAGCGCCTCTCTTCCTTTAACCAGATCGAAGAAATACTGGGAGCTCGCTACCCCTTGCAGGAACTACCCCGGTTCAACGCATTGTTATCCGGACAGGATACCCTCAAACAGGTTCGCCTGAATCTGTTCACTCCTAACTTTTCCTCATTTCTACACCTGGAAAAAACGGCAGGCAGCTTTCCCAACCACCCCAACGAAGTGATTATCAACCCATCTATCCGGGAATTTATAACCGGTAAAGGCTCCGTCTCCACTTTCTATCTGGATAAGGAACCGTACCGGATCACCGGAGTAATGGAACATACGACAGGGAACCGGGATTACAGGACAACCTATGGAATACTCCCGGAAGAAGAGTATCCTTCCGTTCTGTATATAAAGCCCCGGAAAGGAGAAGAAAAGAAAACATACGAAATGATCCTGTTATTGTTCAGGGAATGGATACCCGGGAGTATCCCCTATTCGATTCCTACACTGGAAACGGTATTAGAAGCCCATTCAGCCGGTGAAAAGGCTGCCGCAACCGTCTTTACCTGGCTGGCCACGCTCTCTATTCTGATCACTTCTCTGGGAATCTACTCTTCTATTACTACTGACACCCTCCAACGGCAGAAAGAAGTGGCTATCCGGAAAATAAACGGAGCTTACCTGAAAAATATTCTCTGGCTATTTGGCAAACTATACCTGAAACTACTGGTTATCGCTTCCCTGTTCGGTCTTCCTCCCACCTGGTTATTTGCAAAATTTATTTCCGAAATATCCCATCTTCCCTGTAACTACAATGATCCTTTTATCTGGTGCGGCATTCTTGTAATCTTAACAGCCATCCTGGGAATTACAATTAGTTACCGGCTGTACCGTACAGCCCGGATCAATCCGGCAGAAGTAATAAAGTATGAATAAAATCAAATTATTGCTTATATTTGTGTAGATCCAATTGATACATGAAGAGAATAGGGATTATCTGGCTCGTGGTTTTTCTTTCTTCCGGTCTGTCTGCACAAAATACAGATGAAGAAACGGACCGGATACAAATAATTGTATCCACTAAAGATTCGGTATGGCGGGAACCGGGCACCCTATATCTTCCCGGTCAACAGGAACATTTTTACCTTCTCGACCCGTCTAATCCGGACCTGTTGTATATCCTACCAGATCTGCCCGTTTCAAAAGATTTTTCAGAATATCTGCTGATGGACTCTACTGTCCGGATCTTAAATATCGATCAATTACCTCCTTCCGTCATCATGAAAATGGGGCTGGAAAAAGTATATATAGAGGAAAAACTGAAAAGCTTTACTATCTATGAAGCGCAAAAAGAAGAGTTAATTAAATTATACAATAGCAGTTTACACGCAGGTGTCTATGCTGTCTTTCCCAACCAGGGACAGGTCATTATCTCCGGACCGGGGGTAGGAAGCCGCTTTTCGGCCGAAGATATACTCCGCCGGATCTTCTGGAAAAGCGAACGTGCCCGGCTCCGGAATCATAAACAGGCAAACGCCTGGAAGTTTTATAACATGTATTAATCTTTCCTCCGTGCCGCAACGGTACAATCTTAAAATAGAGTCAAATTTTTAACTAACAGTAATTTAGCTTCATAGTTTTTACACTAATTAAACAGTTTGTGTCCCAACTATTCTTTCTGATGCCCTGTTTATTGAATTCCAAAGCATTCAAATGTGACACAGTTTATTAAAGAGTAAGCGACATGAAGAAAATAGAATATAATGAAATGCAGAATCCTCTCAACCAGTATCACGAAGGAGGATTTCCGAAGCAAAAACAGGAACCACCGGGCATCCAGGCGGATATGACCCCTGTTCCTGATTGTGGGGAAGAAAGCTATGTAGGACATAACAGACTGGAAGGAAGAAAAGCCCTGATTACAGGCGCAGATTCAGGTATCGGCCGGGCAGTTGCCATTGCATTCGCACGTGAAGGAGCAGATATTGCCCTGAACTATATGCCGTCAGAACAACAGGATGCGGAAGATGTAAGTAAACTGATTGAAGCCGAAGGCAGAAAAGCGATCCTGATTCCGGGAGATATCAGTGATGAAAATTTCTGTAAAGAGCTGGTGGAAAAAGCGTATGAGGGATTAGAGGGACTGGATATCCTGGCTATGGTAGCCGGTATGCAACAGGCAAATGATGACATTCTAACTCTGTCTACCGAACAGATCCGCAAAACATTTGAAACAAATGTGTTCTCTTTGTATTGGATCACCAAAGTAGCTATTCCACACATGCCTCCGGGGGCAACCATTATTACCACATCCTCCATTCAGGCCTACCAACCCAGTCCTCTTTTACTGGATTATGCAGCTACTAAAAGCGCGATCGCAGCTTTTACACGCGCATTGGCCAAACAGGTTGCCACAAAAGGCATCCGCGTAAACAGCGTAGCACCGGGACCTATCTGGACTGCCCTGCAGATCACGGGAGGACAACCACAGGAAAAAATACCGGAATTCGGACAGGATACCCCTCTGAAACGGGCCGGACAACCGGTTGAATTAGCGGGTGTATATGTGTATCTGGCTTCTCAGGAATCCAGTTATGTAACAGCCGAAGTCTATGGAGTTACCGGAGGTAATCATACCGCATAAACATTTCAGACCATTCGCATAGTTGGATGTTGATAGAAAGATGTGATATCTTTAAAGAGTGCCGGGCTATAGGGTATTCCCTGTAGTTACCCGGCGTGATGTTGAAGAATGATCTGAAATGGTCCTCCACAGCTACGTGATGTACCTGTGGAGGATATTTTTTTATTATCTTTATGAAATTATTTATAGGGATTACGCATCTTGTATAATATGAACAGACTATCCAAAAATTATCTGCTTACACTATTTACCATCCTATGTATGTTCCTGCCCTGTGGCGGACTAGCTCAATATACGATTCATGCCCATATAAAAGGGGTGAAAGAGGGGACCGTATTCAATCTGCGTACGGTACAAGACAAAAAAGTACTCAATACAGCCCACATCCGAAAAAACAATTTCATTATGAAAGGTGTGCTGTCGGAAACACCCCAACACCTTGAACTGGTAACCGTCATCCGGGAAGAACCCTATATTTGCCAGATACTGCTCGACAACGACAGTCTCTATATAGAAGGACATCTCAACGACTTCCCTCATTACCTGCACTTTACAGGAGCACCTGTGCATATAGAATACATGCAATACCAGGAAAAAATAAAGCATACCCATTTGTTAATGGATAGCCTGCTGGTGATCACAGAGTATCTGAATGAATACAATTCAAATCCCCGGAAAACACATCTGAAAAATAAACGATACCCCAAAGAGGTAAGAAAGAAATTAAAAAACTCATTCAATGAATATACTTTTTATGACTACGAAATACAACATCAAAAAAATATTGAACAGGTATTAGCCGAAAGAGACAGGCTCCGTATGGAATTTATAGAGGAAAACATCCGGTTAACCGCAGGCCAGCTACTCCTTTGCCAGATTGCCCACCGGATGGCGCCGGAACATATCCGGGTGCTTTATGACCGGATACCCAAAGAAGAACGCCGGAAAAAATTTCCCCGGCAAATCTATAATATCCTGAACCCAATTGCCGACAGCCACATCCGGGAAGCCAACCGGTTGCTCTCCCTGACAGATGATCCGGATAAAATCTATACTTATACAGAAACGGCATTCCATTTACTTGAAAACGGAGTCCGGCTCGATCCTACCCGGATGGATGCAGTCCTGACCCTGGGTTCCCTGTATGACCGGCTATTGCCGCTTAAAGGAATAAAAGCCTATGATATTTCCATAGCTTATATGGAAATGGTATTGGCAGAAGAATTATCGGAAACAGAAAGAAGAAGTGCCACTGAACAACTGGAACAGATCGGTTATTACAAATGGCTGGCAACCAATATAACTCCGGAAATGATTCCGGTAAAAGGAGGTACATTTGATATGGGTTCTACCTATCCGGAAGATGATAACCCGGTCCGGAAAGCCACCGTCAAAGACTTCTCTATCAGTAAATATGAAATTACAAACTCACAATTTGCCATTTTTCTGGAAGCCTACGGAAGCACCGTTATAAAAAACGGGCCGTATGCCGGAGAGCCATTGTATTACGAATGTGAATATGGAATAGAAAAACAAAAGCCGGTCAAAGGATATGAATCCCATCCAGCCATTTATGTAACCTGGTACGGAGCACAGGCCTATTGTGAATGGGCCGGAGGCCGCCTCCCGACAGAAGAAGAGTGGGAATATGCCGCCCGGGGCGGCCGTCAGGGGAACCGGCGCAATCTATACAGTGGCAGTATGGAACTGGAGGAAGTAGGCTGGTATGCAGGCAACTCCATGGGACGCCCCCAGCCGGTAGGACGGAAAAAGCCCAATGAGTTAGGTATTCATGATATGAGCGGAAACGTCTGGGAGTGGTGTGCCGGATTCATTGAGCGGAACGGAAAAACCTATGCGATGGTACGCGGAGGAACCTGGTTCAATGAACGGGCCATCTGCCGGACAACCTGCCGGTATTATATATTCCCTAACAGCAAGCACTTTAACAATGGGTTCCGGATGGTAAAAGAAAACTAATTCTACAAATATGTTTACATGGTTTACACGTAAAAAGATTTTATATAAAGGAGAAAAGAAAACATTTCCCTATTTCTATCTGGAAGATATCCAGAAGTACTACGAATTAAAGAAAGAACGAAACGAAGGGTTTTTCCTTTCAGACCAGACTTGTGAAGACCTGACCTTCAATGAATTATTTATGTTTTTAGACCGTACTGTATCTGCACCGGGCCAACAATACCTGTATAATCAGTTACGGTCTGTTCAGGGGAAAGAGAATCCTGTCCATAAGTATGAAGACCTTATTAAAACCTTTCAACAGCAATCCGGATTACAGGAAAAAGTAACCCAGGCGCTGTCTCCTCTTTCTTCACCGGATGCGTATGGGATCATCTCCTTACTCAGGCGGCCCTATGAGATTCCTTCCGGACTTATCTCTTTCCGGGTGTTGGGGGTTGTTGGGCCCTTATTACTGGCGACTGCCATCGTCACCTCATCCGGCTGGGCATGGCTGGGCTTCCTGTTTGCCCTGATCCTGAACTTAGTGTTACATTACCGGAACAAGCCTAATACGTGGGGATTCCTCTCTTCCATCCCACAATTGATCAAATTACTTAAAGTGACAGAAGAATTACATCAGATACCCGGACTCCGGGAACTCGAACAAGAAATTCCGGAAAGTATAGAAGCCATCAAACCGGTACGGCAACACCGGTACATTCTGATGGGTGGATCCGGCATGCTGCATGATGTCGCTTTCCTGGCCACACTGATCAGGGAATTTATCCATATTCTGTTCCTGACCGAACCCATTACCTATATCCGGTTCATCCGGCTATTAAAGAGCAGAAAGGAACATATAGAAACACTTTTCCGTTTCGTGGGGCTGGCTGATACGTTGCTATCCATCGCATGGCTACGCAACGACCTGCCATATTATACCATCCCGGCAACTCCTTTAAATACAAAACAATTTAAAGCAACTGCTATCTATCATCCATTAATACCGGATTGTGTCGCAAATGATCTGGAAGTTCATCAAAAATCCATTTTATTGACCGGTACCAATATGTCAGGAAAAACAACTTTTATCCGGACCATCGGAATTAACATACTGGTAGCCCAAACATTGCATACTGCCTTTGCCCGGGAGTTCCGGTTTCCGGCTCCCATCCGTATCTTTTCCGCGTTGATGTTATCCGATAACCTGGGGGAAGGAATCAGCAGTTATTTACAGGAAGTCCGGTCTATCCACGAAATGTTACAGGAAAGCAACCACGGCGGGTTCAATTTGTTTCTGATGGACGAGATCTTCAAAGGAACCAATACGCGGGAACGTATTGCTGTGGCCAAAGCTGTATTACAGGTCATGCAGCAAACAAACTCCCTGGTTTTTGTCTCTACACACGACACAGAACTGGCCGATCTGTTAAAAGAAGAATACGACCTATACCATTTTTGTGAAAGACTCGATGAAAAACAAATCCATTTCGATTACAAACTAAAGAAAGGAAAACTAAACACACGGAATGCCATCCGGATATTAGAAATAAGCGGCTATCCGGAAGAAATTATCCGGAACGCCTATGAAACCTATCAGCAATTAACCCCCTCCGCCCCCTAAAGGGGGGACTTTGAACCAAGGAGATTTGCACTCAAGCCTGGATGGAGGGGATTTGCAATCCCCGACTTACCCGAGTATGCGGATTTGTAATCCGCTTTAAAAGTCCCATTACTATATTATCCAGGAAATTTATTTCTTCCTGACAAAAGTGAACTAATGGATTGCAAATCCATAGATACATCATTGGTCGGGGATTGCAAATCCCCTCCATCTAAAAGTCTCCCTTCATCCAAAAGGAAGAAGTTAACAGGCAATACACGAATAGAATGCCTGTATACGGTGACTTTCTGTTTATTACCAGGCTATCCTCTGTTCAAGGTCCTATGTAACGCCGGATTATCCCCTGGGGATAATCCGATAAGGCCTGGGGGTAATCAATTATCCCCAGGCCTTACGGTGAAGAGATACCTACCCAAAAACTCATGAATGCGTACCTCTGAAAAAGAACTCCCAGTTATTACGAAATAACCATCAACGCTTCTTTCGCCATGCTTTCGGACATCTGTTTAATCTTCTTAAGAGCCAGACTCCAATAAGAATCCAGTTGGGAACTATATTCCGTAAATGTATTACACTCCACTTCCAACATACACTGATTCATAGAAATGCCTGTCAGAATAAAAATCTGATAATCTTCGCCCGGATTCAAAGCGCATGATGTTTCATCGTAACAAGGAAAATGAATTTTCAAATAATGCTCCGGATGGTTGACGGTTACAATTCCCCGTGCTATGACACTCCCCTGAGAGTCTCTCCACAAAACCTCACTGTTTTCTTCCCAATCCGTTTCGACCAGCGTCCCTTTTTTAGGGATCCAGTGCCGGATCAGGTCTGTCTGTGTAATTACCAGCCATACAAAAGGGGTATCGGCATTAATGGTAACTGATTTACAAATCATATTCCGCTCTGCAAAATCTGTTAGTGACTCTTTTATGATCCGGTTCCATTCTTTTTCAAAACGCTCCCGGGAGAAATTAGCACCCATCCGGGCAAACGTCTCCACCCCTCTGTGAGTTAAGCGAACGGTTGTTTGTCCATCTTCGGGGATCAATTCAAATGTCACAACCGATTCACCGGGAAAACCTTCATACTTCCAGGTATATGCCAGCTTACGCTTTTCCTGAACATCAATAATCCGGCACAAATGGATATATTTTTTACCTCCTTTTATCTCATTAAACTGGAAATCACATCCCAGTTCGGGCCAGAAGCGGGTAATATCAAAATACCAGTGCCTCATCTCCTCCCGCTCCGTAAGGGCCTTCCAGACCCGTTCTCTCGGAGCATTTATCTTTTGTTCAACCACAATTGCCTCTTCCCGCATATCTTTTCTTTTTTATTGTTTGGAACTATAAAACGGTAGGGCTGTCGTATAAGTTTATTAAGAGGAATCTATAAATCGTTAAAAACAGGTCCACCTCACGGTCTTTCCATTGAAATATTCTTAATTTTATCCTCTGATGAATTTAAAAGACAAACCACCCATGAATAAAAAAGTGATTTTTAAGACTTTTCTTCCGGCAGTGCTGTTGCTGCTGTTTACAGCTTGTTCTTCGTCTCCTTCCCATACAGATGAGGACAAAAACAATGCCTTGCAAGTGATCATGAACCGCAAAAGTGTACGGGATTACCAGTCCCGTCCCGTGAAAGAGACAGAGATACAAACCTTATTAAAAGCCGGGATGGCTGCCCCTTCAGGGCGGGATATCCGCCCATGGGAATTTGTAGTAGTTACAGACAAAAAGATACTGGAAGGGATGGCGGGTGAATTGCCTACAGCCCGGATGCTGGCAAAAGCGCCGGCCGCGATCATTGTATGCGGAGATAGTATCCAATCTTTTTACTGGTATCTGGATTGTGCCGCGGCGACTCAAAATATTCTGCTGGCAGCGGAAGCCTTGGGGTTAGGGGGTGTCTGGACCGCTTCCTATCCGTATGAAGACCGGATGACCATTGTTAGTAAATATATTGGGCTACCTGAACATATTCTTCCCCTGGCCGTTATCCCCATTGGATACCCAACCGGCAAACAAACACCTAAAGACAAATTCAACGAACAAAAGATTCATTATAATACATGGTAAAAAGATTGAACCTGAAAAACAAATTCAGGAATACAGACAATCTCATTAAATAAGCCGGAAATATTTTTATCTTTGGAAGAAGATAAAAAAACCTGATCCCATGAATGTAATACACTTCCGGAAAGCAGGGTTGACCATTTTATCAACCTGCTTCCTATTCTCAATCTATTGCCAGGAACCCAATCAGTATATAGGTGACCTGATTAATGCGACCAACTGGTTTGAACTGGAGAAAACCTATCCTAAAGTAAAGAATCAGTTACAGGTGGAGGTGCTTAAATCATTATCCGAAATGATGCTGAATGTATCTTTTGATAATCCCGAAGAAGTAATCAAATCAGCCGACTACGTTCTGGAACATCATCAGGAAGAATTGGGCTTTGAAAGTATCCTGAGTGCACTCTATTTCCGGGCAAAAGCCCTGTATGCTTTAGGAAGGTACCAGGAAGGAGCCGGCTTTCTAAATGGGGTGTTTGAACAGATGGCCGGCCATATTTCCGAACAGGATCTCCCGGCACATGCGGGTTTAAAAGAGTTACTCAACTATTACAAAAACGAAAAAGCACCGGAACTTATCCGTCCGGCACACGATGTAGAAATTCCTTTTGTAGTAGAACCTGCCGGAAGCGGTTTCCTGATGTTTGTACCTGTTAGTATTGATAATACCACCTATTCTTTTATTTTTGATACAGGAGCAGAAACATCGTTCATGTCTGAGCGATTCGCAAAAGAAGTAGGGGTACGGATCGTAGGAGACAACCTGGCGATTACCGGAACCGGAGGAACCAGCAGTGGTCTGGCCGGCATCATAGATGAAATGAAAATAGGGGATATCTTTTACCGGAATGTCCCGGTAAGCATCAGCCGGGCCAATCCGGCAGTAGATACGGTGTATATGGTAGATGCCGTATTGGGAATTGATTTTATGAAAGCCCTCGGGGAAGTTAATATCTATCCCCGGGAAGAGAAAATAGTATTTCCAACCACCCTGACTCCCCTGCCTGCATCAGGCAGAAACCTTATGTACAGGGATTACCAGCCTCAGCTACTGGCCTATTATAATAATGAGCCCATCGAACTACACTTCGATACCGGAAATGCCAGAGGGGAACTCCATTATCCTTTCTATACCAGATATAAAGAACAGATAGAAGCAAACGGCAAAAAAGAAGAGATGGACGGCGGAGGGTTCGGCGGTATTTTTAAAACACCGGTTTACATAGTAGATGAACTCACCTTCAACATAGCCGGTAAAGAAGTAACTTTCCAAAATATACCTGTGGAAACAGAAACCACCTTTTTTAGCAATCCGAACAAATCCGGAGCCGTAGGCAGGAATCTGGTAGAAAAATGCCAAAAGATTGTCATCAACCTACATGATATGTTTGTAGATATAGAAATATGAAAGTAGAATAAGATATTTATCCTCCGGCCGGATTGGACAGTAAAATATAGAAATTCAGATAAGCGGCAAAGGCTACCCAGAGAATATAAGGAATAAATAAATAGCTGCTCCATTTAAACCGGGGCCAGGCACGCATGGCATAAAAGATGATCAACATTTCCAGGAGAACAATATCAATAAATCCCAATAACGGATTCTCCAGATAAAAGAAAAGAAGGCTCCATCCGAAATTAAAGATCAACTGAAAGAAAAACAGGCGGGCGAAATAAATACGGGAAGGATCACGGGAATCCCAGATCATTCCGATAGAAATACCCATACAGACATACAGGAAACTCCAGGCCAGCGGGAATACCCAGTTGGGAGGGGTCAACATGGATCTGTTTAAAGTAGGGTACCAGTTCTCAACAGCATCCTCCTGAAGATAGGAGGAAAAAAATCCAAGTAGAAAACAGACCCCGATAGGGATCAAATAGGTGAATAGTTTACGTTTTATATCCATGATCCTTTTCTTTACTTTAACAAACAGGGAAAAAATATGTTCCGGCAAGTCTGTCCAAACAGGTTATTAACCGGTTTATCAACCATGTTATGAACAGGCTAACCAGCAGGCTCACAAAATCCAACATAGTTATCAACCATACTCCTATACCGGATAGTGAAATCCGGTTAACAGAGAGTCCGGAAAATGATCAAAAAAACTCCGGTTTTTCATTTTATATCTTTCTGCGATTTAGTATCTTGCAGCAGGAAAAGGAGGTCATCATGAAAAGATTATCTATTTTACTATTCTGTTCAGTCATCGCATCCGGCCTATTCGCTCAATCCAATTTCCGAATGGCCGTGAACGAACAGGGGAAATTAGATCTGTTCCCTACATTTACCCGGTATACAATTGATATGCCGGAATTCTCTTTTGATCCATTAGTGTATGTCAATTCTTATACACCGGCTTCTACCCTGAAACTGGATAGGTATTCTCCCCATTTCAACCCGGAAATGTCTATCCTATCAGATGAACGTCCGATGGATATGCAGATTCTATCCAGTGCGTATAAACCCTTCTTTAATATTTATACCCCCTTACTCAGGCGGTCAAACCCCTGGGCACTGGACTATTTTGAAGCATACGGATATGGCCTGAATGAACACCTGGCTTTTGTCGCATCCGGTTTCCAGGAAACCTGGCCGGGAGGAGGCGCCTATAATACGGTGAGTGCCAATCTGGCCTGGAACAATGAACGGTGGACGGTTCATGGCGGGACGTTCGCAGGACGCTACGCGACTCCTTATCAGATCCATCCGGGATTCATGGGAGGTGTAAATATGGGAGTTGATTTTCAGGCAACCGACTGGCTGAAAATAAAAACCTGGGGGCAATATACATTGTATGATAAAGAGGGAAAAGACAATATGTTCCTCCACCTGAACCCGGGATACAGGAATATGGCCATAGGAGGAGCTATGGAATTCAAGGTAACAGACAACTTTGGCATAGGTGTTATGGTGGAGCAAAACTACAACCCCATGCGCCGCAAATGGGAAACCAACCGGATGATCTATCCGATCTTTGGAAAGTGATCTCTCCACTCCCTAAAGAGAGAGTGTAAAAACTAACTTATAAAATCAAAAAAGTTACAATTTGTAAGTTACACAATCCCTACAAGGGATTAAGAAATAGCCCAGGGTCGAGCGCGGCGAACACCCTGGGTGAAGATCAGAGTATATCCTGAACCTTGTTCTTATGATTTGTACAAGTTTAAAAGGCTGATTTTTTGATACGGCGTATCATTTTTAATTACTGCAAACATTCTGAGAACTAATTTAACCCGGATAGCATTGAGAACTGACATTTTATTTTTTTTGGATGGAGGGGATTTGCAATCCCCGACAGGTGATGTATCAATGGATTTGCAATCGATTAGTTCACTTTTGGCTGGAGAGAATAAATTTCCTGGATAATATAGCAATGAGGCTTTTAAAGCGGATTACAAATCCGCATGCTCGCTAAGTCGGGGATTGCAAATCCCCTTCATCCAGACTTTAAATCTTCCCACCACCACTGATCTCCGAATCCGTGCCTTAACGTCCGGAGTATTTTAGGCACTAATTCGGAGATACGCGCCAGCAAATTTCGGTTTTTTATCTTTTTGTCAATTGAACGTTCTGTGGTTCCCGTTTTCCGGGGAGTAGCACAGACAGATTTCAAATAACCGCCTCTCATAAAGTTTAACTTTTTCACATTGTCAGTTTAGAAGAGAGTTGGAAAACAGTTTGACCCTAAAAGAGCAACCTCTTCAGTAAGAAAGATGAAAAGTGAGAAAGCAAATTGTAGTTTTTACTATCAAACAGATAGTTGAAAAATCTCCACGCATGAAGAACAACCAGAAGAAAAACAAGACATATTAGACCTCCCAGGGAGAGTTTTTTGCACTTTGGGAAAGGATTTTTCCATCCTTATTATAACCTGAACGTGTTCAGGTAGGAAACGGAACACGTTCAGGTATGCCTTTTTACCCGGAAAAACAACCACCCTCTACCCGTAGAGAAAGTTAGCGCAACGTGTTGAGATGTTTAAAAGAGTCCTTATAAGGATATTCCCTCACCCAGAAAGGAGAAAACGGCAAAACCGGATAGTTGTTTAAAGTGCCTTTCGGGTATCCTATGGATAGGAGAACGCCTTTTTTATTATCAAAAAGATAAATAGTAGATTTTTATCAATTTTGTTTATCCGGTCTGTTTATATATATGCTAAAGAGAACGCAGAGTTCGCAGAGTTACGCAGATAAATAGTAAGTTATAAAACATCTGTGTTCTTCTGCGAATTCTGCGGAATCTGCGTTCCTTATACTTTTAATTCACAAAACAAACAATATAGATAAACTATATTGTTTACTTATTAAAAGGTATAGCGCAATCCGCCTCCGATTCCAAAAGTAAGAGGGTGTTCGGTCCGGGCACTGGGAGGTTGATTGTTTTTAAAGTAATAGGAAATACGAGGTTCCAGATAGATACTCCAATCCTGGGAAAAGGCATATTCTATTCCCGGAGAAACCTGGGCGGATGCCTGGATACTACTAATACCGGATGACATATTCCGTTCGTAAACAACTCCATCTTTAACTCCCTGTTCATGCAGTGCAAGATGGACACCTTTCTCTATGGTTCCCCCGGCAGAAAGATAAAACTGCCAGTTATCCTGTTCCCACAATGGACAGATGAGATTTACCGGTATTCCTATATAATGTTGTTTCAGGCGGGCCTCTCCTCCGGTCTTTGTCAGCCGGGAAGATAAATAGGTATATACTATTCCGGTTTCAATCGACAGGCGGTCAGTCAGGTGTCCTCTGACCATAAAGCCTACTGTAAAAGGGAGGGCATGCGAATCGTATTGGTATTCCTCCTCTATCCTCTGTTGTATCCCGGCATGTCCTGCCCGTGTCAGCCGGACTTCATCCCCCTCTTCTTCTTCACCGGGCTCTTTATCTATACCCGACACCCAATCCGCATCCTCCCTAAACCAACTTCCACGTGAACTGGTGGAAACGCCTGTACTTAGTTGCCAGCGTCCGGAACGTTGCCGGGAAGGGTAGGAAGCAATCATATCGTTGGTAGTTCCAAAAGAAAGATAAGTGGAGGCTAAATCTGCCGGCTTTCCGTTTGGTTCCGGAGCAAACTCTACCGGACCGGGCTCTTCTGTTTCCGGCTCTGTTATCTGTGGCGTGTCATCCGGTCCAGACTCCGTTTGCGATGGGAAAGTATGGCTTTTTCCGGCTGGCTGATTCATCAAAAAGGAGACAACAGGTGAAGAGATCGATTCTTTTTTAATACAAGGTTCTTCTGTTGGCAACGGTTCTATTGCCGGCGGCAGAAGAGTCTGCATGCATTCAGTACCGGGAAGCTCCGGTCCGGAAAGTTGTGGAATGGGTATCAAATAAAAGACCAGGGCAATCACCGCGGCGGCGGAAAGGCCTATCCGGAGAACATTCCGCATCTGGCGGTGACGGTTGGCCTGTTTCATCCGTTCCTGCATCAGCAGCCAGTCCGACTCATCTACCGGAAGACGGTGATCCTGTATTTTCTCCCGGATCAAACCGGAGAAGAGGTCTTCATGTATGTCTTTATTTTCTTCCTGCATCATCGGGGATGAATAGTTGGGTTATTATTTTCTGCAAATGATTTCTGGCCCGGAAAAACTGGGTTTTAGAAGTGCTTTCCTGGATATCCAGTAATTCTGCAATCTCTTTATGAGAATATCCTTCTATGGCAAAAAGATTGAAAACAGTCCGGTATCCTTTCGGAAGCATAGCAATACAATTCATTAACTCATCTGCGGTCAACCGTTGGATAACATCCGGACTTACATCTTCCGTCACCTGTTCATACTCTTCAAGCGGCACAGTCAGTTTGTTGGCCTCTTTTGTCCGCAGATATTCCAGAGCTGTTGTGACAAAGATCCGCTTCATCCATCCTTCAAACGATCCGGCTCCTCTGTATTGGGCCACTTTGGTAAACACCCGTATAAACCCATCGTGCATCAGGTCCCTGGCTGTCTCCCGGTCACCCACATACCGCATACATATAGATAACATCACAGGGGCATACTGCTCATAAATCGTTTTATAAGCCCATGCCTCGGCTCGTTTACAACCCGATACCAACTGTTGTTCATCCATATAGTTGTCAGCTCTGTGTATAAGATGATCTTAACATACCGGAGGTTGCACAGAAAGAAAATATTTTTGTTTTTTTATTTCTGATACTTTATTATTCTTCATAGATCATTTTTTTAGTCATCCCTCCGTCAATGGTTATATTCTGCCCATTAATAAAATCATTACCGGCTTTACAGAGAAACAGGCAGGCAGCCGCAATATCTTCCGGCCGGCCCACCCGCCCGGAAGGATGTTGAGCGTGATCCGTGGTAGATAGCGCATCATAGCCGGTCGTTTGTATCCAGCCCGGGCTGATACAATTCACGGTGATACGGTAGGCAGAAAGCGAAACGGCTAACGCGTGCGTCAGGGAGACAATTCCTCCTTTGGAGGCGGCATACCCTTCGGATCCGGGTTCACTTTGCAGATAGCGGGTAGAAGAGATATTGACTATCCGTCCATACCTGGATTTGCCTTCCGCATGGTCTCTATGGATAGCCCATGCCCGGGAAGTAATAAATACCGGACGCAGATTGGTCGACAGGATCTGGTCAAACTGCCGGACAGATGTTCGGGTCAAAGGGGAAAACAGACTGATGCCTACATTATTAATGAGGATATCCAGATCACCCCATTCCTTAAAAAGCAAATTCAATAGGGAAGTCAACTGTTTTTCGTCAGACACATCTACCTGGTGAAAACGAACCTGTTCACCCAACCGGTCACAAAGTTGTTCTCCGGCCTCCCGGTCTATATCACAAAAAGCCACCCGGTCACCGGCTGCAACAAATGTTTCTACAATCGCTTTTCCTATTCCTTTTGCTCCACCTGTTACAAATACTCTACGTCCTTTCATATTTACTGATTGTCTATTTTTAATATCCATTGCCATAGCCTCCGGGATAGAAGTGGTAATACCCGTTATAAGGATAGGTCATTATATCCATAGGGGCAAAAGTCATCTCAACTGACTCTTCATATAAAACAGAAAACAAACCGTATCCTCCTTCTATATTGGAAAAAGTAGGTATCTGGTCTTCTATCTGAGCAGGGAAAATGACACTTTCATGGGTGTACTGGAGATACCTGGATTGTAAATATAGATAAAACGACGAAGAGATTGTGAACAGACGTGTGTGAAAATGACTGAGAGAAGAAAACTCTTCACCGGAATAGGAGAAAGCAATATTCCGCAGCTCTACTGATAATTGATATTCTTCTTCTTTGAAAGCATCATCTGAAAAAATGACATACGAGGAAAAGAGATGGATATCCTCTTTTCTGGTCCCTAATGAATACATATAATCCTGCATATAATAAGTTTCCGGATGGGAATGGATCTCTTCATTTCTTAGCAGCATAGAAGGGTTAACAATAAAAAGTTGTTTTTCGTCCTCCTCTCCCTCATTCCGGAATTGATATTCCATCCAGGAAGAGAACGCCAGTAGGTAGTAATTCTTCTTTTTCTTTTCTGTCCGGATATTCATATCTACCATGAAGCCGGTTACATATCCATCCTCCCATATAGATTCCTTAAGAGTCATCGTGGTATCTATATGGGTGATATGACTTTTAGCCGGGACACGAGTCTCAGTGTACAGGTCATCCTGGCCAGGGACTTTGACGGTAAGAGCTATTTTATCTCCGGCTGCCGGTTGATAACCGGAAAGGCAATACTTCCCTTCGCACCCGCAAAATGCTAATGACCCGGCCGGTTGGTCATTCACAGATAAAGAGACTTCCGCATCTTCTATAAACCTGGTTACACCGGAATGACCGGGGCGGCTTTCTATCCGGCTATTCCAGGTATAAGCAAGATGGATATAAAAAAGCGAATCAGCATTTACAATTCCATTTAATACGACCCGGGAACCGGAATAGTCTACATCAACCTCGGACACAAATTCACAGGCTGAAAAAAACAGAGTAGAAAAGAACAGAATTATTTTCAACTGTATTCTCA
>JAJQES010000262.1 GCA_021201565.1 Tannerellaceae bacterium | reverse complement strand
ACTCAGGTCTGTTCCTCTGCGGTCCCCGCCTTCGCGGGGAACAAGGCATATTTTTATCTTTTTGATTAGTATTGGTTATCTGCGTTTCTATTTATAGTTTTGCAGGGTGATACGGAATCCTTTTATAAAATATATATTTTTCCCGCTCCTTTTGTCTGTGTACCCTTTTGCCGGAAAGGCGCAGTTGGATAGTGCCTATATCCGTCCGTTTCCGGAGGAGTTTACGATCCGTCCTTATTTCTATTATAAGTTTACCACCCTGACGACTCAAATAAATGGGGAAGAGGAGATGCGGTACCACCCCAATACGCCGGTAGGGATCGGGGTGGGATTTACGTACCGGAATTATGCCTTGAACCTCGCGTATGCGCCTCCTTTCTTCCGGGATAAAGAGAAGGGAAAAACAAAATACATAGATCTTCAGTATCACTATTATAGCCGGAAATACCTGTTTGACCTGTTGTTCCAGGATTACAAAGGGTTTTACAATGTGTATAACCGGCGCAGGGAGCTGGTTCATCTCTATCCGGACATTCATGTGATCCAGTACGGGGCCAGTGGACAGTATGTGTTTAACCACCGGAAGTTTTCCTACCGGGCGGCTTTTTACGGAAATGAAAAACAGGTACGTCCGGCCGGTAGTTTCCAGGTGGGCGGCGGGCTTTATTACAATAAGCTAAACAGTGACACGACACAGATTCTGGCGGGGCGGAACTGGTTCCGTAACTACCAGTTGAGTGTGACGGGGGGATATGTGTATACGTTTGTATTTAAGCGGGATTTTTTTGTCACGGCCGGATTGTCGGCCGGCGTGAATCTGGGGATAGAAAAGATTGGCAGGTCCGGAGAGCGGCTGGAGGTGACTCCGAATTTATTTCCACGGGTAGCCTGGGGATACAACGGGGATGACTGGGCCCTCCTGTTTAATTTTGTGTTGAATAGTGTGACGGTCACCCGTTCGGGAGGGATGTTTACTACGCTGGAGACCGGGCGGGTAAATATGTCGTATGTACACCGGATCGGTTCCGCTCCTGTGTTTTTAAAGAAGATAAAGTTATTAAATAGAAATCAACCGTATTGAAGAACAATGAAGAAGAGAAGAGGTTTCATGCTGTTTGCCCTGTTTGCCGCGATCATCCATACTGTTTGCTATGGGCAGGATCCGGAAACGACTTTAACGGTTTCGGTCTCTCAGGAAGAGATGGTGATGCCTTTGGGCAGCTTGTTTACTAAAGAGTATGAACTGGCGGGTTTCGACGGGCCTGAATGGGGAGAGATCCTGTTTGAGGTGGACCGGGAAAAATTCGGCATACCGTTGCTGATAGATGCCTCTGACATAGGCCACCGGTTTTATGACCGGGAGGATGGGGAAGCAGGCCTTTCCCATCATCAGACCTTTACCTATGCGTTTGTTCCGTTGGATACCGGCCGGTTTGTGATTCCCCGTGCCCGGGTGGAGATAAACGGAAAAAGAGTGGAAACAGCTGACCAGACGGTCCGGGTACTGCCCCGGGCAGGTGCTCCCTTAAGACCGTTGCAAATCCGCGCAGAAGTGAAGGGACTCCTGAAAGAGCGGGAAGTGTTTACCTTGCAGGTGACGATTGAGGGAGATTGTGATGAAGAAGAGGAGTTTTTATTATATGCCCCGGAGTATTCGTGGTGGACTCCGGTCGATAATCATGGCAGGGATGCTTATATGCCGGTTGTGTACCGGAAAACAAAATCAGCCGGGAAGCATAGTTATGAAATCCGGATGAAAGCGGAGCGCGCGGGTACGTATGAACAACTGCCTAACCTGATTATATGGAGCGAAAAAGAGAAAGCTTATTTCCTTTCAAATCCGCTGGGAACGATTACCATTGAGGAGAATAGCCGGGATCCCCGCCAGGTCGTCATTACCCCTCTGGTGCCGGATACGATTCGCCAGGGAGTTCCTTTCATTATGCGGTATAAACTGGAAGGTTGTTTTGAGAATCTGGGTCCTATCGCCTATGAAGAGGCCGCCCCGGAGGGATGGGATGCGTTGCACACACCGGTTTACCGGTATGGGGATAAATATGGGTATTATTCACCGGATGAAGAACGCGGAGCGAGAGAGTTATATATCATTGATGTCGTGGAGCTGATGACAGAGTTGTGTTCCGGCCGGGCAGGTTCTTTTATACTTCCGCGCCTGCAGGTGAAAGTGGACCGGCAGGACTATTATGCGGATCCGGTCCCTATAGAAGTGCTACCGTATGAGCCGGATGGGGTCCGGCTGGATATACAGACGACTGTCCAGCCGCTGGCTATCCTGGAGGAGGAAATCTGGTTTACGAATCAGGTGGAAGGGTATTCCGGGGATTTGCTGGCCCTGGAGGCAGATCTGAAAGCGTATGAAAAGAGGCTGGAAAAAGATTTCAGGATTATCGGGCGGGATAGGAAAATAAACCAGCGGAGTGTGAATTACCGCTTCCGGGAGGATACCCCGGCAGAGAGGGCCGTAAAAAGTGTAAGCGAATATAAATGGCTTTTACAACCCCGCAAATCCGGTATATTTACCCTGCCCGCCTTTGGAGTACAACTGCATGGAGTGGAATACAAAGGGGAGGAGCTGGAGATAGATATCCGGGAAAGACAGATGGCTGATTTTGCGAAAATCACCATGGATCCGGTCGTAATCTGCAAAGAGGAGGTAAGGATGACTATAAAGATGAAAGAACCTTTCTGGATCATTAAAGA
The DNA here is from genome assembly GCA_021201565.1 of Tannerellaceae bacterium. Lineage (GTDB taxonomy): Bacteria > Bacteroidota > Bacteroidia > Bacteroidales > Tannerellaceae > UBA4116. The sequence continues at coordinate 4,109 of JAJQES010000262.1, read as the reverse complement.
GCTTACTTTGCCGGATTGGCCGCTTTGGGAAGAGGTAGAACTAAAAACAAACAGGGATTCCCAGGTGAACTCTACGCTGGCCCGGTTGGTGTTCAAACTGGTTCAGCCCGGTGTCTTGGAGATCCCTCCGATTCGGGTCCGGACGGACCTGGATGAATTTTATACGGATCCTGTCCGGGTAGAGGTGTTGCCGCAGGATACACAGAGAAGTCTTTCTACACCCGACTCTATTCATCCGTCGGATGCCTATATTGTATCGGAGGTGTCTAAAAACAGGGTGTACCCCCATGAGGGGGTTATCCTGACGGATTATCTCTATTCTGCTTTGTGGTTCAGCGAGGCTATAAACTACGAAACGTTTGACCTGGGGGATTTTGAGGGAACCCGGACTATTTTTAATACCAACCGGAACGGATGGGCTGAGGAGATCAGACAGAAAGAATGGAAACGGGTAAATGAGCGGAATTATGAGGTGCGTCCGTTGCGGCGGCTTATGCTTTATCCCACGGAAGTAGGCAAAGTACGACTGCCGGACAGCAGGTATACCATTGAGTTTATCCTTAATAAATGGAAGACTCCTTCCCTGTTTGAGGACTATCCGGAGGATGAGGTGAAGGTCCGGTGGCCGTTTGCTTCCTGTATCCTGCCGGAACTGGAAGTCATTCCTTTTCCGGAACAGGGAAAACCTGCCGATTTTGAAGGGATGGTGGGGGACTTTACCATTACTTCCTCCATAGGCCGGTTGACGGGTGAAGAAGGAAAGGCGGACGTCCGGTTGACGGTGGAGATCCGGGGCGTAGGTAGTTATCCGCTTCTGGCGGACTATAAGCCGTCGATCCGGAAACTGCCTGAAGGGCTGTCGCTGGAAGAGGTAACGGATGAGGTGCAGATAGAGGAGGTAACGGAGAAAGGATTTGCCTGTAAAAAGGTAATTACGTACCGGATGAAAATATCAGCTCCGGGTACGTATGAGATACCTGCTATTTCTTTCTCCTTTTTTGATCCCGGAGTCACCACCTACAGGACAGTCACTACACATCCTCTTTCTTTTACAACAACTGAATAAGAGGGAGAACGATTTTTGGATAGTAGATTATTGGACGGCGGGAACCTGGACGGAAGGGATTTTTTGGATGAAAGGGATATGGATGGAGGGGATTTTTTGGATGGAGGAGAGGAGGGGATATGGATGGAGGGGATTTGCAATCCCCGACTGGTGCGTCTCTGGATTTATCATCCAAAACGGATCACAGATCCGAAGGTTAGTTAGTCGGGGATTGCAAATCCCCTCCGTCCAGAATAGCTGCAGATAAATAGATCGGAATTTATGCCGTCCAGTAATTATACTATACAAATAATAGCCGCTATGCGACTATGGAAGTTACAAACTTCCATGTGTTTCTGCTCCGGGTTACAAACCCGAAGCAAATTGGAATTTGACTAAATGAGAGTGCCTTATTGGACGGAGGGGATATGTTATCCCCGACTGATGTATCTCTGGATTTATCATCCAGAAACGGATCACAGATCCGAAGGTTAGTTAGCCGGGGATTGCAAATCCCCTCCATCCAAATGTTAACCCACGGTGCCGCTCACTTCGTTCACTCTGCCGTGGGCTGAGATAAGTTGTCCCTGAAAGGGACGACAAAATTAGTATATAAATCAGTTGGATATTAATGTTTCGGACGAAGCTGACATTTTGGTATAGGAAGTTATTGTAGGAGCTTTGTACGGGGGCTGGTACCGGGAGCGTTTGAAATATGCGATTCTCAGGGGGGTTAGTTTTTTCACATTGTCGTCTTACAAAGGTCCGGAAGAGCATTTGGATACGGAAGCGGGGACTTACATAGTGAAGAGGTCCAAACCTGTGAAAGGAAAAAACTCTTTTTTCCGGCAAACTGATAGTTTGGAAATGTTCACATAAAAAGAGCAACCAGCTCGCCGGTGAGACAATTTTACCCTCCCATGAGACGTTTTTGCTCTTTCAGGGGGGTGTTTGGGAGGCCGGATCTATCCTCAACGTGTTGAGGAGGAATCCGGAACGCGTTGAGGTTGCGCTTTTTCCCCGTAAAACAAGTACCCTTTATCCCGTAGAGAAAGCAAGCGGAACGCGTTGAGTATCCGCAAAGGCTCTATTTCGCTTCTTTCCGGAGTTCCGGATGCGTCATACGTTATCCTGCCATAGTTGCTAAAAACGCTGTATAGCTGACAAAATGCTTTGTTTTTTAATTTAAAAGTGACTGGAAGGTATTTCCCTGGCTGAGGTCGCCTGTACGGTATCCCCGGTAAAACCAGTCGTGGCGTTGTTGGGAGGTTCCGTGGGTGAAAGAGTCCGGAACGCTGTATCCCTGCGCCTGTTCCTGCAGGCGGTCATCTCCAATGGCGGAAGCAGCGTTGAGGGCTTCGTCTATATCACCGGGGTCGAGGCTCCGGAACATTTTTTCGCTCCGGTTGGCCCATACGCCGGCATAAAAGTCGGCCTGTAATTCCAGGGCGACCGATAGCTGGTTGGCAGTCACCTGATTGGTACGTGCCATGAGGGTATTGACTTCGTTGAGTGTGCCTAATAGTTTTTGTACATGGTGTCCCACCTCATGAGCGATCACATAGGCATAGGCAAAGTCTCCTCCGGCGTGAAACTGGGTTTGCATCTGCCGGAAGAAGGAGAGATCGACATAGATCCGTTCATCTTCGGAACAATAGAAAGGACCGGTGGCACGCTGAGCGGTTCCACAGGCAGAGTTGGTATAGCCGGTAAAGAGAACCAGGGTGGGTTTGCGGTAGGTCTTTCCCATTTCACTGAATACTGCTGTCCAGACATCTTCGGTGTCGGCCAGGACAACGGATACAAATTGTGCCAGTGAGTCTTCCCGGGCACTGGGGGTATAATTCTGGGTGGTATAGCCGGGATTACCTGTGGAATCTCCTCCTAACAGGCCGATGAGTTGTAAAGGGTTTCCTCCTAATAAAATATAAATCAATACGACTACGATACTGCCGAGGCCTCCTCCTAATCCGCACCCGGTACGTCCGGACAGGCTGCCGCCGGAACTACGGCGGTCTTCCACATTGGCACTTGTTCTTCTACCTTCCCACTGCATACGATTTTCTTTACGTTCTTATCTCCCAAAAACAGCCGGAAACAGAAAGATGTTTAACGGGGACTTAAAAAAGAAAAACTAACTAAAAAGTCCGGAGGTTCTCCCGGACAGTTATGTATGCAACTTTGGGATAGAATCTCCGGACTTTTTAATGAGTCCTGTATCAGGAGCTGTTTATTCCTCTTCCTCACCGAGGTAACCCGGTATGTTTCCTCCATCGATCCAATCGCTGGGATGTTCGTTGACCTGTTCGATCTCAACTACCAGCTTCATCCGGTAGGAGGAGATTTGCAGGTTCTGGAGGTTCCGGTTTGGATTGACTGTATCGTAATCACCCAATGCGGTGAAACGAAGAGCCTTAATTTCTCCGTTTGTATCGAATACAATTTCGGCTTTAAAGCGGTCATTCCAGATGCTGAATCCATCTCCGGACCTGTACACGGGTCCGTTGTCCGTCTGTTCATTTACCTCTGTAAAATCCATTACCAGCTCTTCTTTGGGCACGTTGGTGGTCATGGACAATTCCCGGGTAGAACCCGCGGGCCTGTATAGATATACCTGTTTGTCTTCGAGGGATACAAAATGGGGTCCATCGAAGGCCAGTTCGTTTTCATTCTGCATATTCCAGTCGATCACAACCAGCTTCATCCGGCTATCAAAGGCTTCGGATGCTGTGCCGGGGTCTGTGTATCCTTCGGAACTGACTGTGCTGATGATTACCTGGTATTTGTAGTTACGTGTTACCTGCAGAATGGTTTCGGGATCTTCGTCATCCAGAAAATCTACCGGGTAATAGGTGGTAGGTCCTCCTTTGTAACTTCCTCCTACAACGAGACGGCTGTACCGGCGTTCCTGAATAGAGGTAACCGGTGCGTCGTTCTCGTACAGATACAACTGATGGGCGATGGTTTCGTTGGTGGCTCCGGCAACACCTAACCGGGAAGTATAGTTCTGCATGTCCGCGGGGGATTCGGGGGCGCTCACATCCTCGTTGTCTGTATCGTACAG
>JAJQES010000036.1:2636-6832 GCA_021201565.1 Tannerellaceae bacterium | reverse complement strand
GGTATATAACCACAGATTATAATCGGACGATAACTCCTGCAAAGAATTAATAAACCTACCCACATGAAATCCATCACAAACCGCATGATGCACCTGTATGGAAAGAGGCATAAAAACTTTATCGTCCTGTTCCACAAACTTACCTAATGTAAATATAGGTGGAAGGTAGCAGCCATCCGTAAAGACATTAATATTAAACCCGGTAAAATTAACCCACGGTAAACAGGATAAATTAAAAGAATTAACAGGTTCATTTGGTTTTGGCTGTAAGCACGTTGCTTGTGAATAGGTATCCATATCTTTCAAACATTCACTATAAAACAAAGGAAACATCCGGTTATACAAAGTCCAAATACTCGAAAAGGTTTCACTACTCTTATTGAAAATAGTATAACTTGGATTGAGTTCATCCCAATAGCCTAACTCACCGTCCGGATTCGTATTCATGCGAAACTCTTTATACCGGTTTACAATTGTCGCAATCATATAAATCTGTACCGGATATATTTTTATACCCATTTGTTTTACAGCAGCTCGCAAGCCTGTAATTTCGATATTCGTTGTCAGGCTATACGTACAACACACTTCCTGCATATAGTGGCGATAATAATCCCTGCGATCCCACTCCTCAATATTAATCAGATTAAAGCTCATAGCGTTCATTTTTACTGGAAATACATAGTCAAAGATACAACTTTGAACCCGAATGATAAAAGTCATCACCTGCTGACGCGGATACCTATCCGTGCTTCAATATCTGTACTATTGTCACAGATAAATATCTGCGCCAGAGGACATTTCATTTCACTCGTATTTCTTGCTTTCTTCTATTAACTCTTCACTACATTGTTCCGGAGTCAGAGGTGTATAAAGTTCTATCAAATTATCTTCAGGGTCGCGCAGATATACTACCCGCATACCCCAACCAGCCATATCGGTAGGTTCATTGATGAATTTCACACCCTTTGCTTTTAATGCTGAGTAAGTGTCGTCAACATTATCTACACTAAACCCCACCAATGATTTTTCCCTGAATCCAACAGGTAATTCCTTATCCGCATTACCTACTGCCGGAGCCATCCAATCAGATACAAAAAGGGCAAATCCTTCTATTCCGTCTGCTACCTTAAAACTGGCGTATCCGCTGTTCTCATCACCCCATGCGGGTTCTAATCCCAGTTGTTCGGTGTAAAACTTAAAACAGGTCGCAAAATCCTTCACTAATAATCTTACATTACTAAATTTCATGGTTGTCGAATTTTTATTGTTTTTATCAGCCGCTGCTGGCTCGCCGCTGGCGCAGATATTTATCTGTGCCTTTTCTTTATTCTTTTATTTCAGAATCCAGCCACGTTACAAAATCTTCTATATGATATTCTTTATCTTTTGTTGTTGGATTTTTTGAATAACCTACCAAACATCCTTCGAGAGCATATTCGCCTTTATTAAGTCCTAATAGCTTCAGGAACTTATCATTGTTTGATACTGTTCCGATGGCAGATATTAATTGGAAACCAAGCCCCAGACTGGTGGCTGTAAGCCACATATTTTCCAACGCATGGGCCATGGATTGTTTTTCAACAGGGGGGAATCCTTTTTTTTCAGCGATAATAATCAGGTAAGGCGCATTTTTTAATGAAGGTATTCCAGTTTGTGAGAAACCTTTTAAGCGGTTTGCAAATACCCCCATTTTCTTTTTCATCAAGGGAAGGATCGTAATCAGGGTATGGATACGTTTGGAATTTTTTCTTATCTGTTGATGGATTATTTCAGTTGCCTGAGTCATTTCAGCCGTATTTTGCGTGAGAATAAAGATTTTCCTTATTTCTGTCAGAGGTATTCCTGTGGCTCCTCCGTAAGGCGCATAGACTCCTGATTCAACTATTTTCATAATCATATCCGTAGAAGGAATTTCACCGCAAAAGCTTCGGGTAGATTTCCTTGATTTTATCGCTTGTTCTAATGTCATTTCGTAATCCTGCATTTTTTTATTTTTTAAATCCGGGTAAATGTATGGCTTTTCACTGACAACAGTATGTCAGTAAGATAAACTATTTACTAAATTAACAAAGAACGAACGCCGTATATCATACGTTATTATGAACGTTTTTTGCTGCTAAGGAGGGATATATTGGTTCGTAGTTCATGAAAACAATAAACTTTCCGTAATTTTATACCATGCTAAAGGAATACGCGATTTCTGATATATTGGATTTGCCTTCACAACAGATTACTTATTTTGCAGGAACGTTTGAGGATACGGAAGACCCGGATATGGAGTGGCCACACCGTCATTCTTTTTATTCGTTGGTGTGGTTTACGGAAGGAACGGGGCTGTATGTGATTGATTTTGAAGAATACGAAATTAAACCGGACAGGGTGTTTTTTGTAAGTCCCAAACAGATTCATAATTGGGATTATTCGGAAAATTGTAAGGGGTATATTCTTACGGTTGATAGTACGTTGGGCGGGGAGTTCAAGTTGAGTGATACGTTTCCTTATTTAGATATAGACAGGAATGCTAAAGAAGTATTGGCAAGGGTTTTTCCTGATTTGATTGATAACTTTCTCAGGCGGAATGATATAACTCTTGACATACGTTATATGTATCAACTGTGTGAAAGATTTGCTAAGGAGAATCCGGTTACATATTATACCACTCATCCTTCTATGATGGCTTTTAAGACGTTGGTTTCTGAAAATTATCATGAACCTCATACGATGGAATGGTATGCTGGTAAACTACGTCTATCGGTAGAGGAGTTAAATGTTCTTTGTAAAGCGTATTCGGGTGTTACTGCCAAACAGTATTTGTTGGATATGATTGTAACGGAAGCCAGGCGGCTATTGATTTATAGCGACCGGAATGTGAATGAAATTGCTTTCGGGTTGGGGTTTGAGGATAGTTCTTATTTTTCCCGTATTTTCAAAAAGAAAACGTCGCTTACTCCGTCCGGCTTTCTTAAAAAGTACCGGAAAACACGGTAAAAAGTCCTGTAATGTTCTTTCTTTTCCATTTTATCTTTGTTTAAAAGATTGAGATATGAAACAATGGGTATTTATCCTACTGGTTTTATGGCCGGTATTTAATTCGTATGCACAAATGGAAAAGTCGGAACGTTATATTCGTGGGTGGAATAAGTTACAGGAAATTGACGGGGAAGCCGGGGAGCAGGTGGTAAATAGTCTGGAATCTATTTCTCCGGAGTTGGCTCGTTTTATTATTGAGTATTCATTCGGGGATGTGTATTCCCTGCCTTCGCTGGACAATAAGACAAAGGAGGTGGCGGCGGTTTCATCGCTGATTGGCCAGGGGGCGATTCCGCAGCTAAAGGTACATCTGAATGGTGCGTTGAACTCGGGATGTTCGATAAATGAAGTGAAAGAAATCATCCTGCAAATGTCTGTTTACACCGGATTTCCACGCAGTATAAATGCGATGAATGCTTTCAAAGAGGTATTACATGATCGGGCAGAGAAAGGTATTACCGACGAAATAGGGGAAACTGTTACGATGGAGGATAACCGGGACAGATATACGGTTGGGGCTAACTATTTATCTCTTTTAAGTAAAGGGCAGGAACAGGTTTTGAAGGATAATTATGGTGAATTATCTCCTGAACTTGTACAGTTTACCATTGAGTATGGGTATGGTGATATTTTTTCGAGAGATAATCTGGAGATGAAGTATCGTCAGGTGGCTACTATCGCAGCACTGGCTACGTTGGGTAATGCACAGCCTCAATTAAGATTTCATATAGAGGGGGCTTTACAGATTGGTCTGGGTAAAGAGGAGATAAAGGAGGTGTTGTTACTGATGACGGTGTATGCCGGTTTTCCTGCTGCTATTAATGGGATGAATGTATGGAAAGAGGTTATGATGTAGGGTATTTGTGTTGGCATTGAAAAATTAATTTTTACAGTAAATGTCCTGCTACATGGTTGTTGGTGATGTAGCGGATAAAATATATATCATTATCCGGGTGGTAAGTGAAAAAGAAGTACCATGTAGTACGTTTGTTTTTAGGATAGCATACATAATAAAGATTTTTACCATATTTAGAGAAATAGACAGGAGCTTCGTATTTTTGTTTAATATGGATAGTGGCTTCCATAGTGGAAATTAGGGAAATTACATATTGCCGTGATGATTCTTTATAACTGAAATAATGTTTTTCATACAAAATATCAGCAAG
>JAJQES010000036.1:0-2626 GCA_021201565.1 Tannerellaceae bacterium | reverse complement strand
AAATATATATATGCGGCTTTGGTGTAAATAATTCTCATTTCTTCTTATCAAACAGCTTGTCAATATGAGATAATACAGCATCTAAAAATTCCTCTCCAGTCATTGAATCTTTTAACTCTTCTTCTGTAAGTGGTGGGGAGAATGTCATTTCCGTTTCCCGTTGTACACCATAATCTATAGCCGGTTCTTCCACTCTATTACCTTCCGGCTGATCGTGTTTGTATTTCTTTTCCATGAGTTAAAATGTTTGATTGTTGTTGCTGACAAAGATAGAATCTTTTCTGATGAAAGATGTTTTTTAATACATGGTTTTAGAACAGCTTTTTATATTTCTTTCCTATCTTTGCAGAACCCAATAAAAGATTTTTAAAGATGAATGTAAAATTAAAACTACTCTTGTTAAAGATACGGAGGCAGGCTTACGGGTGTAAGTCCCGAAACTCTGAGTATTACATTCGTGTAATCTTTTGTTGGGCGAGACCTGCCTCTTTTTTATTAAATCTTCTAATTTATTTATTATGCCCAACAAAAAAAATGGAGTTAGCAACAAGCATGTTGTTACAAGTAATCAATCAGAACAAAGTTTTAAACCCCGTCTGCTGACACTTCTTCGGAAGGATAGGAAGCGGGATGAAGAAAAAGACGAATGGTATCATACGCCTACTGTTACGCTGGCAGGTCAATGGTTGTATGACGCGGGATTCCGTAGCGGTCAGCGTATTGAAATCGTTGTGGAGAATCGTCAACTTGTTATACGGGTGGAGCGTGAACCACGCGAACTACCGGACAAAAAGCTGACTTTTGCACAGTGGGAGCGTGAATATGAAAAGTGGATACAGTCTACTAAACCAACGGAAAAACCTTTCCGGCAGCGTAAATCCGCAAAGAATAATTATGAGCGAAAGCCTTTGTTTTTTGAGTAAATAACGGCGAAAGCCGCCCTCTAATACGTAGGGCGGCTTTCTTGTCTTAGGATATAATATCTTCCTCTTCGCCATCGTCCGCATCCGGGATGTCGGATTCGTTGGCTTTCTTTTTGGCGCTGCGGGTGCGGCGGGCTTTGATGACGGCACTTTCTTCGTTTATGACCTGATTGATGTTGACGATGGCCTCATATAACCGGGTGGGGTCTTCTGCGATAAGTAGGTAGGCATTAATCATTTCCACCAGTTTATTGAAGGCTGCATCTACTGCCAGACGTTTGGCTTTTGTTTCGCCTGCCCGTAGGTTTACATGATGACTTTGACGATAACCAACCTGTGTGGCAAATGCTTCGTTGGCACGTGCCAGTTCTTTCAGCCAGTCTAAAATACCGAGTGCCTGATGGTCGGCAAACTGTAGTTTTTTGTCGAGGTCGGTATGCAGGTTTCGCAGTACCCCGGTTTCTTCCGTATACGGCAACCGGGTGGGGTCGCCGTAGGTGTTGAGGATAATGGCTGCTTTTTTAGCAGAGAGGACGACTTCGGGTTTAAAATGGTTCAGGCCGTTTTGAACGGCTGCCCGGATGCCCCGCCATGCCCGGTCACGGTTTTCGTCTTCTTCAGTAATCTTTTCGGTGATAATGTTTTTACGGATAGTTTTCAGTGCCACATCAAACTCTTCGTTAGCCGTTTTCATGGCTTCCAGATAGGGTTTGATGTCTGTGAAAGAGCAATACCTTACTTTTTGATAGACTTTGTTGTAGAACTCGAAAGCCTGTTGTTGTCTCATTTGTGAGACGCTAAATTTTCTAACTTTCATGTTTTTTTGTTTTTAATTAGTATTCTGTGATTGATTGCGTTTAAACATTTGCAGCGTTTAAACAAAAATAGGTTAAATGGTTGGCAATTAATATAAAGGATTATATGTTTTTAGACAGTTTATTGAGGTGAAAAAGTTTGTTTTTATGCCGCAGGTTGTCGGCATACGGTAAAAGAGGTTTGGATGCCTGCCGCGAGCCTGCGGCAGGAAAAAAAAGTTTTATTTTGCTTGCCGCGAGCCTGCGGCAAAGAAAAAAAGAGTTTTTTCGTCTCCCACGAAGCCGCGGCAAGGAAAAAAAGTTTTTTGCAGGGTGCTGCGGAGGTGCGACAGGTTTTCATAGATTTCTTAGATTACAATGTGCAATAGTGGTATTTTTATTTTAACTTTGTTTAATCCTGAAAATCAGACATTAAAGTTTAACTAACAAATCATAAGAATTATGGCTGTACAAAACAAACTCGATGTTTACAAAATAATTTTGAAGAAAAGAGGTGATTTTACTTTTCGTGATCTCATTAAGAAGAAGTATCAGACTGAGAAAGGTGTAAATCATACTGATAGTAAATTATTCAATTTACTTTATAAAGAAGTCTTGGTAATGTTGACTAAAGAGATATGGAAACATGGCGATAGTAAAATGGGACTTACTCTTTTTAAGGCGAGGGGAGAAAAAGAAAATACAGTTTTAACTTCTCATTCAAAAGATTTTGTGTTAGAAGGATATATTGACGGTGGGCCTTATGATATGATTAGAAGGTTGGCTAATTTATCAGGTACAAAAAAACAGAAGATAAATAAAAATGATATAATTACTGACCGTTATTACATATATATGCATTTACCTTTGGATTCGAATATTGGTATTGTATTTTTACAAAGTAAATCG
>JAJQES010000035.1 GCA_021201565.1 Tannerellaceae bacterium | reverse complement strand
CCCATATATGAAGCATTAAATCCTGTACAATCTCTTCTGCTTCATTATCCAAAACATACTGAGAAGCAAATTCCCGCAAGGGGGCGTAGTATTTTAAAAATAAATTCTTATAGGCATTTTCATCACCTGATTGTAGCTTGGTAAAGAGTTCCTGGTCAGTCATGCTTGCTCATTCATTTCTGCAAATATAGCAATATTTAAAGGTGCAGCATTTTTTTTTGATTTTTTGTTTAGGGTGTAAAATCACAGTATTGTCTAACTAATATAAGCAAGAAAAAATGAATCACCGGGACACCCTACATATTGATGAAATAAATACCGAACTGTTAGTACGTTATCTGCGTGGACAGGTTTCTCCTAATGAAAAACGATCCATCGAAGAATGGATAAACAGAAACCCGGAGAACGAAAAATTAGCCTGTCAGATAGGCCAAATCTATTATGCACAGTATACCCGCAAACGTATGGAAAGCTACAACCCCTATCTGGCTTATGAAAAAAACCGGAGGCGGCGGAAGAACAAATCAGTTATCAAAAGGATTAAATATGCAGGTATGGTGGCAGCCTGTATCACTGTCATAATTTTCCTTGCTATCCCCTTTATTTACACCGGAAAGGCAAAACCGGTTGAAACGCAATATATGACCGTCTATACAAATCCGGGCATCCGGACGAGTTTTAATTTGCCTGACGGGACCTTTGTCTGTCTCAATTCAGCCAGTAATCTGGTGTATCCTATCCCTTATGATCCAAAAGAAAGAAATGTTCGTCTGGAAGGGGAAGCCTATTTTGAAGTGAAAAGTGACAAAAACCATCCATTTGTCGTAAGTGTGGCGGATGATAAAATGCATGTAAAAGTAACCGGTACCTCTTTTAATGTGACAGCCTATCCCGATGAAAATGAAATTCATACTACACTTATTGAAGGGATAGTGGATATATGTGTAATGGAAGAAGGAGGCACTATGGGTCAATATACATTAGAACCTTCGAATAAAGCTTCTTTCAATATAGAAACAGGCAAAGTGATGATTAAAACAGTTGTTCCGGAGTATGAATATGCATGGAAAGAGGGGAAACTTATTTTCAGGGATGCACCCATTCCGGAAGTCCTGCAAAAAATGTCTTATTATTATAATGTGAAATTTGAAGTGAAAGACCCGGTAATTGAAACCTACCGGTTCAACGGAACTTTCAAAGATAAACAACTCTCTCAGGTATTGGATTACCTGGCACATACAAACAAACTGAAGTACACAATTAAAACAATAGAAGAAGAGAATAGTGATATCAAATCTACTATTATAATTGTGGAAAGAAAAATAGTGTCTAACCCTTAAAAGAATAAGCCTATGGAAAATGTATAGATCGTTATAAAAAACATACGAAAGTATGCTCCAACATTCTTCCGTATGAAAAACTCTGTAAGAGAAAATTCTCGCTACAAATTATTTTTTTTAATCTTAAAATCAATGCAAAAGTATGAGAAAGAATCTTTTGATACAACTGATTCAGGATTTTTATTATCCGTTCAGATTGAGTCCTAAAGCTATATGTATTACCCAAATAAGCACTTTGATGTTATTTCTTGGCATAGCGTATGCGGCAGCAGCCCCTATACATGCACAGAGTGCTTCTGTAACTCTCCGTGTAAAAAATACCACCATTGAAAATGTATTGGAGAAAATAGAAGAAGAAACGGAATTTCGTTTCTTCTACAACAGTACGTTAATTGATGCCAACCGGAAAATTAACGTAGATATGAAAGACGCAGATATCTTTAAAGTATTAGACCATGTATTTAAAAATACAAACGTAGATTACAAAGTGATTGACAATGATATTCTGCTGGTAACTAAAGATGTGGATAGTGTCACACAAACTACGGTACCTTTTATAAAAGGATCTGTCCTGGATACCTATGGGGACCCGGTCATCGGAGCCAATGTACTGATAAAAGGGAGTGGTGATGGAGTTATTTCGGATATAAACGGTGACTTCAGTATCGCCGCGCCCATCGGATCCATATTAGTCATCTCTTATATTGGCTATATTCCTATGGAAATAACGGTGAAAGATGACCAGAAACTGAATATCGTTATGCAGGAAGATTCCCAGGCACTGGATGAGGTGGTTGTAGTAGGATACGGGGTACAGAAAAGAGCTTCTGTAACCGGTTCGGTAGCCTCTATCCAATCCAAAGACATAACGACGGTAAAAACACCCAGTGTGACCAATGCCCTGGCGGGTAAACTGCCTGGTCTGCGGGCCGTACAACGAAGCGGTGCTCCTGGTGATGATGCCGCCAGCCTGGATATTCGTGGTTTTGGTAGTGCATTGGTGATCGTTGACGGAATAGAACGCGATTTCAGCCAGATCGATGCCAATGATATTGAATCAATCAGCATATTGAAAGATGCGTCTGCCTCTGTGTATGGTTTTAAAGGAGCCAACGGGGTAATACTTATTACTACCAAAAAGGGTGAAATAAGCAAACCGAAAATCAGCTATTCAGGATATTACGGATTACAAAGTATCACCCGCTATCCGGAAATGCTGAATGGGTATGAATATGCTACATTATATAACGAAGCACAACAAAATGTTGGCGTGGCTCCTCCGTATTCAGCAGACGATCTGGAACGATTCAAAAACGGCATCGGTACGACTAACTGGTATGATGAAACGATTCGGAATGCGATCCCTCAAACATATCATAATCTGAGTGTTTCAGGAGGTTCTACCAGTGTAAAATACTATTTCTCATTAGGTTATACCTATCAGGAAGGTATTTATAAATCAAATGACTATGATTTTTCAAAATATAATGTACGATCCAATATTAGTGCAGAAATTGCAAAAGGATTTACAGTAGATTTGCAATTAAGCGGAAGACTTGATACACGCAATAAACCGTATGAGGATGAACCATTGACCCGGAGTATCCAGATGGCCAAACCGGTATTCCCTATATACGCGAATGACAATCCGGAGTATTGGTCCAATCCCGGTGATAAAGGGAATCCGGTGCATTTATCCCGGATAGACAATGTCGGATATGACCGCCGTGACCGCCGTGAATTTACAGGAGCTATTTCTTTCAACTGGCAAATTCCATGGGTAGAGGGATTAACCGCAAAAGCATTGATGTCTTACGACTATAATAACCTGTATAGCCGGAAATGGTATAAAGAATATTATGAATATGCGTATGATCCGGTAAATGAAGAGTACAATGTACAATCCAGCCACAATCTATCCGAACTGACTACTAAATCTGAAAACTACTTCAAGCCGAATGTACAACTTTCACTGAATTACCAGAAAACATTCGGAGCGCACGACTTTGGTGTGTTGGGATTATGGGAATTTTATAATGACAGGAAAGATTGGGTCGAAGCGTACCGCCAGTTTAGTATCAGTGCGATTGACCAGATCAATGCCGGCGATAAAACCAACATGAATAATGGTGGTAGTGCGGCAGTATCTTCACATGCCGGATTGGTTGGACGTCTGAACTATGCGTATGCCGGTAAATACCTGGCAGAAGTAAGTTTCCGGTATGATGGTTCTTATAAATTTGATCCCAGTCAACGTTGGGGATTCTTCCCTTCTGCGTCATTAGGCTGGCGTATTTCCGAAGAAACCTTCTTTAAAAACGCTCTTCCTTTTGTTGACAATTTAAAAATAAGAGGATCAATCGGTAAAGTGGGGGATGAAACCACCTATAAAATTGGGGACAAAGAGTATATGCTTCCTTATCAATACCTGACCGGATACAAATATCCTGATGGTAGTTATGTATTGGGAGCTGACGGGCTTACCAATGGAGCAGTAGACAGGGGTATGGCAAATCCGAATCTGACCTGGTATAAAGCGACTACCACCAACGTTGGTTTTGAAGCGTCCATATATAATGGACTTTTCAGCATGGAATTCGACTACTTCAACCGGAACCGCGAAGGACTTCTGGCTACTCGTTTGCTCACATTACCTACTACATTCGGGCAGTCGCTTCCTGATGAAAACCTGAATTCAGATAAAACAAGAGGATTTGAAATCGTAGTAGGCCACCGCAATACGATCCATGATTTTACATACGATGTCCGTGCCAATTTCTCCACAACCCGTGAGTATAATGACTATGTGGAACGTGCCGCATCAGCCAATATGTATGATGACTGGCGAAATAATAGCAATAGCCGGTATAAAAATATACAATGGGGGAAGAAAGTAGTCGGCCAGTTCCAGAGTTACGAAGAGATCTTTAATTCACCTATACAGGATGGAAATGGAAATAAATCCCTTATGCCTGGTGATTTGAAATTCCAGGATTGGAACAATGACGGGATCATTGATGATAAGGATGATCAACCGATTGGACATGGAGATACCCCCCGCATGTACTATGGATTAAATCTTTCCGCTTCCTATAAAGGATTTGATCTGACTGTATTCTTCCAGGGAGCAGCCGGCCATGAAGTGTTCACAGGTGGCGACTTCCTTGATCCGTTTATTCAACAGGGATTAGGGAATGGGATCAGCTTATGGATGGACCGCTGGCATTTAGCAGATCCGTCTGACCCATCCAGTGAATGGATTCCGGGTTATATGCCTGCTTTACGCCCTACCGGTTACCAGGCCAACCGTTCGGACAATACATGGACCATGCAAAACGCCCGCTATTTGCGTCTAAAAACATTGGAATTAGGATATAGCCTGCCTAAAAATATATTAGACCATGTTGGAATAGATAATTTACGGGTATATGTGAATGCATTTAATTTGCTGACTTTCACAGGAAGAGAGGGACTAATGAAATACATGGACCCTGAAAATAATAGTGGTTCTTTCCGCTATTATCCTCAAATGAAGACTTTTAATTTCGGTGTTAATCTTACTTTTTAAAAGTTACTTACTTATGAAAACAAACATAGTAAAACTATTTGCCTGCGGCCTTACTCTATGGAGTTTTACGGCATGTAACAGTTATCTGGAAAAAGAAAATTTTGATATTATCACTCCCGACCAGGTGTGGGACGAGCCCAAATTGATTAATGCAGTTTTGGTAAACCTCTATGACAAATTAGAGATTGATGGATTTAATTACTGGCATCAGGATGCCTGGCGGTTAATGAATCCGACGACATTATCGGATGAGGCGCAGGGATCTTTCCAAAAAGACCCGATGTTTGATAATGCAAATGCGACCTATACGTATGAAGACGGATTGTTTGAAAAGAAATTTTCGGACCAGTATAAAAATATCCGAAATTGCAATGATTTTATCGCACAATTGGAAGAAGCCCAGTCTCTTTCAGAGTCCGATAAAGAATTGCTGCTGGCTGAAACCCGTTTTTTACGTGCCTTCCAATATTTTGCTCTGGTAAAGAGATACGGAGGAGTACCTCTGATCGACGAACCACAGGTATATGATCCGTCCGATCTTGAATCTTTACAGGTGCCAAGAGCAAAAGAAGCCGACGTATATACGTTTATCATCAATGAATGCCGTGAAGCAGCCAAAGTATTACCAGTGACACGGGGAGCTTCCGACAGGTACCGTGCCGAGAAAGGAGCTGCGTTGGCCTTATGCTCACGCGCTGCTCTTTACGCCGGATCAATCGCTAAATATGGAACAGTAGAGTTGGACGGAGTAGTAGGTATCAACTCCGGCGAATCCGCTAACTATTTTCAAACAGCCTATGAAGTATCCAATGAATTGATTGATTTGCACAGATATGATCTGTATAACAAGAAACCGGATGACAAAGCCCAGAATTATTGTGATATGTTTCTCAAAGGGAACGGTGACAATGGAGAATATATTTTCCAGAAACAATACAATGTAGCCGGTAATAAAGGCCATGACTGGGACAAACGGAACGCTCCTTTCTCTATCAACGGAGGAGGTTGGGGATGCGGCGTAGCTCCTACTTTAGAGATGGTGGAAGCCTATCAGTACCTGGATGGCACCGATGGCACATTGCAACTTGAGAATGCAGATGGCACACCCCGCCGTTTCGATGATCCGTATGAGCTGTTCGGAGAAAAAGACCCACGTTTGTTTGCGTCTGTATATTTACCGGGCTCACCGATGAAAGGTTCTATCATGGAATGGAGAAGAGGGGTCATTGACAGGGATGGCACACATTATGTGGCAACCAGTCAGCCCGATGGAGGAAATACGGTGGAACTGAATGGAATAACCTACAGCACAAGTGGCAAAGATGGAGGAGCCGATGCCGGAGATGCCTCCAAGACAGGATTCTATCAAAAGAAGTTCTTTGATGAAACCCTTGAAAATATGGAAATGGGACAATCCGAAACTCCCTGGGTGATTTTCCGCTTAGGTGAAATTTACCTGAATTTGGCAGAAGCAGCCTTCGAGTTAGGGAAAACAGGGGAAGCACTGGCCGCTGTGAATGAAATACGTCAACGTGCAGGAATGCCTGCCTATAGTTCTATTGATATGGCTAAAATACGTCATGAACGGAAAGTCGAACTGGCTTTTGAAGCCCATCGTTACTGGGATATGAAACGGTGGAGAATCGCTCACTTAGATGTGGCGCAGGGTGGCCTGAATGGTTTCCGTGGCACAGCCTTGTATCCATGGTATAATGTCTCAGATGGAAAATACACATTTGAAAGAGGAACCACCCCTCCGAAACAGATACGGATTTTCCTTCAGAAGAACTACTATACAAAGATCCATACGGATGATATGAATTCTAATCCTAAGTTAGTTCAAAATCCGGGATATACGAATTAATAACCACCTGTTAAATAATAGAATATGAAAACAAAAATAAGTTTATTATTAGCTATAGCGTGCA
>JAJQES010000330.1 GCA_021201565.1 Tannerellaceae bacterium | reverse complement strand
AACAGTTGATTTTCTTACTGTTATAAATAGGAAATCTATCCTAAAAACCTGTTATTCTGAGTTGAATAACAGGTTTTTTAGTTTAAACCACGAAAAGATTACCATTTTACGACCCTCTTCCTTTTCCACTCTGAATAGCGCTGTTTAACTAAGGCAAACCGGAATACAATAGTCCTGTTATTCCCGTTCCTTCCAGTACTTTTTCTGCTGACAGCCAATACTGCTTCAGGTGATAAACAGGCTATTTCTACCTAAAATTAGTATGGACCTGGGCTAAAGAAACTATTGGAGCCAGTCAGATTCACAAGTACACTCTCCTACCGGATTATGTGAGTTGTCAGTCCCTGTTCCGGTGAGAGGGTTATGTCCGAAGACCTCATATGATGGAGTTCTATATTCTTTCCGGGAAAACCGGGAGCAAATTTATTTCCGCTGATCTCTACCTTCCGGCAGCCATCCAAATAGAAATTGACTTCCCGGTAAAACGGAGGGTAAGAATCTGTTTTATAGATACGGTTATTTACAAATGAAAGTCCTTCTACCGAACGGGCAAATAACAGGGCATAATCAAAATGCAGAAAAATATTATTCTCAATCTGGATATTCCGGTGGTAAGGAGGAAAATCCGGATGATCCGGCTCCACTGAAGGAGTAACGGAAATAACCGCTTCCCCCCATCCCCAGGGTTTATCTATTATATTATTACCGGAGGTATAACAATTCTCAAATACATTGTTACGGATCAGCACATTCCGGACAGCACCGGATTCATACCATAAATCAGTATCCCCTTCTATCAGGATAGCCGCCCCCGCCGAATTAAAATAATTATTCTCGATCAGTACATCACCGGTTGTGGTAGCCAGGATCGAGCGTCCCCGGTTCTTTTTCAACATCCGGCAGTTCCGGACTGTCAGGGAAGGGTTCCGGTCTTTATTCTCCAACAAGTCACCCGGCCTGATCAGTGAACGAATGTTCCGGTCAAACCGTACAATATGTCCCCGGGGATCTCCTCCCGGCCAGTCGCTTTTGATCTGCTGGACAACTTTGACCTCCCTGGTCCGCTGCATCGTCAGGGAATCCAGGACCCAGGCTGTTTCTCCCGGGTCAAACCCTATAAACCGGTCATTGTGAGCCGCCAGAATGGTATAATCATCCAAAATTGCCTGCACATACGCATACATTCCATGAATATTCATATAATCGTCGCCGGCTCCGCTGACCACTCCCCCCTCAAACAGAATATGCCCTTTACACCCGTTGAAATGGGTGGCATCAGCCACCGTACTAAATGCCCGGTCTTTGGCGTCATTATTGATAATATGTACATTCCGCAGGGCTATATTTTCACTCCGGTAAGCGGCCACCCCACAACTCAGCGTATGATAGATGGTCACCTCTTCGATAGAAATATCTTTACTATCCAATAAAAGAATCCCATCTGTAATATATCTCCCATGAAAAAAGACGATCAGCGTCCCTGGGGCCGGTTTCATCAGGGGCCGGAAATGGAAACGGACTTTACCGGGAGCCAATTCTGTCACTTTTGCACTATAGAGGTCAGTGCCCAGCATTTTATCCCGGGTCTGATAAACCAGGTCTTTCGTATCCGGTTCATACAGATTGGTATATTCGGGGGTGATCTCCGAACGCCAGCCTTCCCCCAGAAACCAGATCGAATCATTGACGACCTCATACGGGTACACCGTCCGGTCAATTTCCATATCCACATACGAATCAGTAATTTCTATCAGCCGGGCCTGTGAATTATAAGGGCGGTCCCAGTCTACGGAGAAGTTTTTCAATACTATATTTTCTGACTGGAATAACCGGACAGGTTGCATCAATCCATGAAACACAAAATCGGCTCCCCCTCCGTTCACAGTGATGTTTTTCCGGCCGGCCAGGTCAAAAGCAATAGTAGGTGTATGGGACCCATCGCGGATCGCTTCCGAAAAGAAATCATACCGGCCCGGTTCAAACAGGATTTCCAGGGAGGGTGCACCGGCATAGTCAGACAAAATTTGCCGGATCACCGGCACGAGGTCCTCCCCGCTTCCCGGACGAATCTGATAGTCTGCAATGCGAACCGTCCGGGAAAAAGCGGTAAAGGAAAAAGAAACACACAGGATCAGGCAGTTTACTGCACATACTAATTTTGTTTTCATGGTATTTCAGATCAATTTTGTATTTATGGCAAAGATATCCGTCTCTTTCCCGCCACCTTTTACACAATTGGTTAAAAAGAGGATAGAGGAGGAAGCAGAGCGATCTGTTTCCATCAAAATGAACATTCAGATAGATTTTCTGAAAGAATATGCAATCTCTTTAACACCTTCCAAACGATACATATTTTATCTTTACAAAAAAGTCATACCATGAAGAACTCTATACTTACCCTGATTATTTTCTTCTGTTGCTGTTTTACACTTTCCGCACAAACAGACCATGTGATCCGGAACTACATGCAATTAAGTAAAGCGGACGGACTATCCCACAATTATGTAACGTGTATCACCGAAGATATTTATAACCGGATCTGGATTGGGACTGCCGGTGGACTGGATATTTTCGACAGCAACCACGTGCATAAAGTGGAAGGATACGAGGGTATCTATATTAACACGATGTACAATACAGGAACCGGAATGCTGATAGGAACTCCCCGGTTTATTGAAGTCTACCAGTATGAAACCGGACTTTCTACACGGGTTCAGTATCAACAGCAGGATGTAAAGTATGCCTTTTCGATCATCGCCTGCAAAGATCAGATATTAGTGATGGCAGCCAATGCGCTGTACACTTACCAGGATGATCAGTTAGAGTTGATTGCCGCCGACCTGCCCTACACGTGGTTGAATGTAGATAAATTCGGGTATTTATGGGGCTGGAGCTCAGAGGTCATTTACCGGCTGGACGATCAGTTCGGGATTGCTAAAAAATACCGGTTGACCAGTTCCGACCATTCCCCCCTGACTCCCCTCTCTTTCTATCCGGATTCAAAAGGGGTTGTCTGGGTCGGGACTGTTAAAGACGGTTTATACCGTTACAACCGGGCATTAGATGAATTTTACAAAGAAGACCTGGCCGGGAAATACGGGACACCTGAAATAGAAAATATAGGAAGCATTCACGAGGACCAGTATGACCGCCTGTGGATCGGACATAATAGTGGTGTATCCCTGTATGATTATAACAATGACCATTTCCGGGATTATCGCCTGGAAAACAGTAACCATATCACCATTAATACAACAGTCACCCAACTCTACCGGACCTCTAAAAAAGATATGGTAATCGGAACCTATTTTACCGGTTTCTTTTATATCAATGACCTCAATCCTGGTATTACTTTCTACAATTTAGGGGATCTGGGGGCCAATATCGGTGGGGTAGCCGGAAACGGCATCCTGCTACACGGAGACGATGAGCTATGGATAGGCACTAATTGTATGGGGATTGTACGGATGTTGAAAGACGGGACTATTGTAGAACGGATCAATCAGCAAAACGGGGGAATTAATGATAATATTCTGCCTGTCGAAGCGGATTCATCCGGATATTTCTGGGCCGGGTCATTATCCAATGGACTTTACCGGATTGGTCCCGGCCGGAAAGTAAAACATTACCTGAATTATGCCCACGACAGCACGTCTCTTTCCGGCAGAACGGTCCATGCCCTCCGGTTGATTGACCGCAATCACTTGCTGGTAGGCACCAACACCGGAGTAGATATTCTGGACTTCCGGACAGACCGTTTCCGGCGGATCGTCACGTCTCAATACAACAATTTTGCTTTTTCCAATATCCTTTCCTTTCATAACTATCTCTATATTATAAATTTTCATTCACTTTTCCGGTATGATAGACAATCCGGTGAAGTAAAAGAATATGTGTTTCCCGAGCATCAGCTTTATATACAATCTGCCTGTGTGGACCATCAGGGTGTTCTCTGGCTGGGTACTTCCCGGGGAGAATTGTACCGGTTCCATGCGGAACAATTAGAGCTTGCCGTCCCTGCATATAAACTCTCAAACAGTGACATTACAGGTATTCAGGAAGATCTTTCCGGAAATCTCTGGCTGGCTTCCGGAATAGAATTATTCCGGATCTCCCCACAAATGGAGATCAAACGGTTCAATCTGGGATGGGGAATGGGGAAAAATGAATTCAATGTCCGTTCCTGTTTCCGGGATCCGGAAGGCAATATTTATTTTGGGACTTCCGATGGAGTGGTCTGCTTTAATCCTGTATTGTTAAACAACCGGCAGGCAGAAAAACCCGCCCTTTTCATTTCAGATTTCAAACTATTCAATCAATCCGTTAAACCGGGAACCGGCAAACTCCTGCCGGCCCATATCAATAACACCCGGAAAATCACCCTGGAAAACAAACAAAACTTCATCTCGTTTGACATTTCCCGGATCGATTATAACCACGAACAATCCTTTTCCTATAAATGCTATTACCGTCTGCATAAATTTGATAACAATTGGTATGAAGTCAATCCCTCTTCTAATGAGATCACCTTTACCGGACTGACCAAAGGAACCTATTTCCTGCACATCCGGCTGGAAGGAGAAACCGGAGAGACCTTAGACTATAAGGAGATCGAGATCGAGGTAAAACCTCCTTTTCTGTTAACCGGTTACATGCAAACAGCCTATCTGCTACTCATTCTTTTTCTGCTGGGTGTCTTCCAACGTTTTATCCGGCGGCAACGAAGAACACGGGAAATCATCAATAAAGCCAAACAGGAGAAAGCCGAACTTACTAAACTCAATGCGCTGAAACTCGACTTTTTTACCTATATCACTCACGAGTTTAAAACGCCTCTTGCGATCATCTCCACCCTGCAAAATGAGATCCTCCCGTTTTCCAGCGAACCGGATAATGATGTGGATATTTTTAAACGGAACGTAAAACGGCTGGAATTTCTGGTCAATCAATTGATGGAATTTCGTAATATGGAGTCCAGCCACACCTCCGTCCATATAGGTAAGTATGATCTGATCCCCTTCCTGAAAGCGATCTACCAGGCGTTTACCCCATTATATAAACACAAGCATATCTCGTATGATTTCATTTGCGAAACGGAGAGTTTACCTATGTTATTCGACCCGGATAAACTCGAAATGCTGCTCGGCAATCTTTTGAGTAATACCTTCAAACATACGGAACAGGGAGGCCAATCCTATATCCGGATCTCCGTTCAGGAAGAAAAAGTTATCATTGATATTTTCAACAGTGGGAAATGTATAAGTGAAGACCGGAAAAAAGCGATTTTCCAACCGTACAACCGTACAGACAGTTCCGATGAATATGCCAATAGCGGGATTGGGCTGGCCATTGTCAACAGTATTGCACGTCTGCTTGAGATCAAATTATCGGTAATAGATGTAGAAAATGAAGGAAACATTTTCCGGGCAGAAATTCCGTTGGTACAGGACGATACCGCAGAAGAAAACCGGACCGGTAATCTCACTTCAATCGTAGATAACATTATTGATAATACGATCTATATCGAAGAGCAAACCCATACACAGGTCCTGTCATCCGGTGAAAAAACAACTTTCCGGGTGTTGATCGTCGAAAATGATGCGGATACAAAGAAGATATTAAAAAAGAAATTACAAACTCATTTCCATGTCCTGACAGCTTCTTCCGGTAAAGAAGCTCTCCTGTTAATGAAATCCCAATATGTAGATGTGGTGGTAACCGACATCCGGATGGACGAAGTAAACGGATATGAGTTGTGCCGTACGATCAAAGAAAATACCAATACCAAACATATTCCTGTCCTGATGATCACGTCCGATCTTTCAGCTGAAGCCAAGATCCGGGGGTTCCAGGCGGGAGCAGATGCCTTTCTGCAAAAACCGATCAACATCCAGGAATTACTGTTACGCCTGGACAATATTGTAAAGAACAAACATGTACTCCGTGCCTACTATGCCAATTTCAACCAGGTACCCGTAGAAACACAGGAAGTCAATAATGCGGATGAAATCTTTATGCGTGAATTAACTACTTATATTTATGAACACCTCAGTGACACGAACCTCTCCGTGCACCAGTTAGCACAACATGTCAATGTCAGCCGTACACAACTATATCTCAATGTTAAACGGTTGACCGGAGACACCCCCTCCGCCTTTGTCCTGAATATCAAAATGACACGGGCCAAAAAACTCCTGTTAACAACCGACATGACCTCTTCGGAGATCTCGTATATGCTGGGCTACTGCAATCCCAACCATTTCAGCCGGCAGTTTAAAGAGTTTTATAAAGTCTCCCCCAGCGAGTTCCGGAAACAAACCCCATCTTCAACCTGAAAAGAAAACTTTTTCTTTTGCAAGTCATTATAAAAAACAGATTTATTTCCGCGAAAGCACAGGTGTTACATCCCGGTTTATCTGGTCGAAGGGGATCTCCGGATCCCCGTTTATCGGATATAAGGATCTGTGATCCGATAAACAACCGTTCCTTTTCATTGTAAAACAACCACATCTAACAACCCTTTACCTCCGGCATAATCAACAGCAGAACTATACAGAAAATCCTCCGGACGGCTCACAAATTCAGCTTTTACCGGATTTGAATGTAAATAATTTAACTTTTGATAAAGGAAATCATTCAAATACAATACCTGCTTATGTATCCCTTCCTGCCAAAATCGAATTTCTTTTATTTTCTGGTCATTTGCGGCAGCAAAAGTAAATTTATCCAACATCCATTCACGACGGCTTTCCTTTAAATCAGTTTTTAATGTTTGAATGATTTTTTTGTGAGTATATTTTTTAAAATCACGTATGATCGAAGATATATCCTGATTCTC
>JAJQES010000451.1 GCA_021201565.1 Tannerellaceae bacterium | reverse complement strand
GTCTTGATTTGTAGGAATCTATTATGTTTGGCATGAGATTTGAAGTTGAAGACTAAAAGTTATTTACACAAAAGTTTCCAAGGGATATGAATACAGTGTTTAATCTGAAATCGTTTTTGAAATTTCTGGACCGGAACAAATTCTATACTTTTATTGATGTATTTGGGTTTTCTATTTCTTTGACGTTTGTCATCCTGATTGGGGTTTATACCTGGCAGGAGTTGTCTGTCGATAAGGAGCAACCCAATGCGGATCGCATATTTATTCTGGGGAACGATGAAAATCTGCAGGCTGCCTATGGTGTCGGCGAACGTTTGATGGATCGTTATCCGGAAATAGAAAGTGTGATGACATTTTCTAATCTGTTGACTACTACCGGTGAGTTAGAACTACCTGTTAGCAGTGGAGACCGGAAAACGATTGCTGAAATATATTTCGGATATAAGAACTTTTTTGAGTTTTTTCATTTTGAACTGGTGGTCGGAGATAAAAGGAATGTGTTGGAACAGGTAAACAGTGCAGTCATCTCAGAAAGCTTTGCCCATAAACTGTTTAGAAATGAAAATCCGGTGGGACAGGTGATACAACTGTCCGAATCCGTAAATGTGATTGTGACAGGTATTATGAAAGACATCCGGGGATCTGTTATTCCTTATAGTGATATATTAGCCCGGATGGAAAAATTAACCGAGATGCAGCCTTATATTAATAAGGATAACTTTGGGAATGCGATGAATTCAGTCGTTTTTCTGCAAACCATCCCGGGAACAGACCTGGTGCCCAGAGCTGCTGAGATGACCGAATTTATGAAAGAGTTTTACTGGATTTATGAAGAAGGGGCATGCGAGACGGCTGTGTTGACACCTTTTAAAGAGGCTTATTTTGGTAATTATAGTAATTTTACCATACTGGCAAAAGGAGATCGCCAGTTTGTTCTTCTTTTGTTGTCAGTAGGTGTTCTGATCCTGATCTTTGCAATTACCAATTATATAA
This sequence comes from Tannerellaceae bacterium, assembly GCA_021201565.1. Taxonomy (GTDB): domain Bacteria; phylum Bacteroidota; class Bacteroidia; order Bacteroidales; family Tannerellaceae; genus UBA4116. The sequence goes on along the minus strand of JAJQES010000451.1, from coordinate 5,852 downwards.
ATCTTACCGTAGCACAAACCGGATTCCGGGCAAAGGAAGTGGCCATCAGGGAATTGCTGGGATCTTCTAAAAAAGAGGCTTTCCTGCGTCTAATTATAGAGTCTACTTTGCTTACAGGTCTCTCTTTTTTGATTGCTCTGTTTCTTGCTTCCCAAGCCCTTCCGTATGCCAATAATCTGTTACAGACCCGGATGGAGCTTCTCTCTGTGATTAGCTGGCAAAGTGTTTTATTCGTATTGATCTTTATTCTGCTGTTAGGAGGCGTGGCTGGTGTTTTGCCTGCTATCCTTATTACCCGGACGAATACGATAGAAGTCGTGAAAGGGGCATTCCGGCAACGAACAAAAATGATGTTCAGTAAGTTGTTTATTACATTTCAGAATACAATTACAATTGGTATGCTTATCGCCTCTTTTGTGATGATATTACAGATCCGGCATCTGATCACTGCTCCCTTGGGTTATCAGACAGATAATATTATGGATATATCTTTAAATGTAAATAATTCAAATTTTCTGGATTCGTTAATAGAAGAGCTTCAACGTCTTTCTTCTGTAAAGAAGGTAGCTTATTCTGCCGGTACCCCTTTTAACCGCGGAAATAATATGATCATGACAGTAAATGATAATCTGATCAGTTTTCAGGAACTCAAAATGGATTCGGATGCTTTTAACATGCTGGGTTTTGAGGTGATATGTGACAATCATTTGCCTGTTGGGGAAGGGATATTTCTGAATGAACAGGCTTTTATTGAAATGAATCTGCCAAAGGATACGGAAGCGATTCAGTATGATCACAGAATCAGGCCTATTGCTGGAGTCATAAGGGACTTTCAGTTGTATAATATTACTCACCAACAGGATCCTGTTGTTATATTTTTACGTAAACGGGGGGATTTTAATCCCTGGAACCTATTGATAGAGGTACAGGGCGATCACCGGAAGGCCTGGAATGATGTGAAAGAGACGTATGAGCGGATTGTTGGATTTGAATTTGCCGGTAGGTTTATTGACCAGCGTGTACAGGAGTCATTTGAGGAGCAGCAACGAATGGCAACAATTGTTTCTCTGTTCTGTTTTATTGCTATTGTAATCTCCCTGCTGGGTTTATTGGCTATGTCGATCTATTTTATCCAGCAACGTTCCCGGGAGATTGCTGTTCGTAAGGTGTTTGGCTCAGCTAATCAGCAGATCTTATGGAAGCTGGTCATTGCTTTCCTGAGCTATGTGGGAATTGCATTTCTGATAGCTACGCCTGTGATGTACTGGATTATGGAGGAATGGCTAAAAGATTATTCTTACCGGATTTCTTTATATCCTTTCATTTTTGTTGCAGCCGGCCTGTTTTGTCTGGTTATCTCTTTTGTAACCGTTTTTAGCCAAAGCTATTTTGCGGCTGCACGTAACCCGGTAGAAAGTATTAAGGTGGAATAGTTTCCAGAATTTATGGAAACAATAAAGTGATAGGTTTGATGTTATTAAGAAGGAACACAGAATTCACAAATTACACGGATTTACGCGGATAAATAATAAAAATAAATATCTGCGTTGATCTGTGTAATCTGCGTTCTATTCTGTTACTATCAGAACAGTCTTTACTGTTTACCTTCTGTAGTGACTTCTTTATTTACTTTTTTCACCAGTCCCTGTAATACGTTTCCGGGGCCCAGTTCAATGAAATGGTCTGCACCACCGGCTATCATGTTTTCGACTGTTTGTGTCCAGCGTACCGGAGCGGTTAACTGAGCAACGAGGTTTGCTTTGATCGTTGCCGGGTCTGTTTCCGGTTTTGCGTTTACATTCTGGTAAACAGGACAAACGGGTTGATTGAATGTTGTGTTTTCAATGGCTTCCGCCAGTTCGGCACGTGCCGGTTCCATCAATGGAGAGTGGAACGCACCACCTACTTTTAGTTTCAGGGCACGTTTGGCTCCTGCCACGAGCAGTTTTTCGCAAGCCTGGTCGATTCCTGCGATGCTGCCTGATATGACGATCTGTCCGGGACAGTTGTAATTGGCCGGAACCACTACTTCGTCTGTGATTTCAGCGCAGATCTCTTCTACTTTCGCATCGGGCAAACCTAATACGGCGGCCATGGTGGAAGGTGTTAACTCACAGGCTTTCTGCATAGCGAGTGCCCGTTTGTAAACCAACTGTAAACCATCTTCAAATGAAAGAGCACCGGCAGCAACCAGGGCGGAAAATTCGCCCAGTGAGTGTCCGGCAGTCATATCCGGCCGGAATTCTTCTCCCAACGTTTTGGCCAGGATTACGGAGTGAAGGAAAATAGCCGGTTGGGTTACTTTCGTTTGTTTCAGGTCCTCATCAGTTCCGGCGAACATCAGGTCAGTAATCCGGAAACCTAAAATCTCATTGGCCTTTTCAAATAAATCTTTGGCCATTGGGTTATTGTCGTACAGGTCTTTTCCCATACCGACAAACTGGGCTCCCTGACCGGGAAATACATACGCTTTCATACAATAAAAGTTTTAAGTTATGGTGAAACCGTAGTTTCACTTTTCTAATCTTTTTCTAATTTCAGATTTTTAAGAGGCTACAAAGGTAATAAAATAGAAAGAATGAAAATAGGATTCATTTCAATTTGTATCTTTGCTACATAAAAGACAGAAGTCAAGAAGTAAGAAGTTAAGAAAGAAGATAAATCTACTTAACTGCTCACGAGTGATAACTTCTTGCTTCTAAAAGAAATAATATTAACTTTAATAATGATAATATCATGAGTCAACATTTTTTATTACTTGGAAACTTAGGAACCGGCGAGATTGTAATCATCGCTATTGTAGTACTGCTTTTATTTGGTGGTAAAAAAATCCCTGAACTGATGAAGGGGATCGGAAAAGGTGTAAAGAACTTTAAAGATGGTGTAAAAGGTCTGGAAGACGACATTAAGTTGGACGACGACGATAAATAAAAAGAGAAAAGATGCAGGAAGAAATGTCGTTCTGGGATCACCTGGAAGAACTTCGTTGGACTTTACTTCGTTCTATCTTAGCGCTCTTTGTTTTTACTATTGCAGGGTTTATTGTGATGCCCTATTTGTTTGAGAATGTCATCCTCGCGCCCTGTTCTTCGGACTTTATTACTTTCAGGGGAATATGTAAAATCGGAGAGTTTCTGAAATTTAGGGGAGATAGTCTGTCCGGAGAAGAAGGTCTATCCCTGTTTCCCGATTTTTGTAAACCCTATCAGGTTCAAATTGTCAATATCAAACTGGCTACCCAGTTTTTTACTCACATGTCTTCCTCATTCTGGCTGGCTCTGGTACTTACTTTTCCTTATCTGATGTTTGAGATCTGGAAGTTTGTCAGTCCGGCTTTGTATGAGAATGAGAAAACGAGTGTACGTATTGGGTTCTGTTTCGGGACTTTTATGTTCTTTTTAGGGTGTACAGTTGGGTATTTTATGGTGTTTCCTATGACACTCCGCTTTCTGGCCACTTATCAATTGAGTCCGTCGATTGTGGAACAGGTTTCACTGGAATCCTATATGGATAATTTCCTTATGTTGATATTTGTGATGGGAATTGTGTTTGAAATGCCTTTGCTTTCGTGGTTATTATCGAAGCTGGGTGTGATCAACCGGTCATTGTTCCACAAATATCGCCGGCATGCCATCGTGTTCTTACTGGTAGCTGCTGCATTTATTACTCCGAGTGGAGACCCTTTTACACTAAGTGTGGTGTTCTTCCCGTTGTATGGACTGTTTGAACTGAGTGCATTCTTTGTCAGAAAGCCTCCTGTAGAAGAGGAGGATGAGGAAGAAGAACTTCCGGCAATTGTATAACTTTACATAGACCGGTCGTCCGTCAGGTCATTTAAAGGACTCCAATTACATAGCGTAAGAAACTATGGAATTTGAGTCCTTTGTTTTTATATTTGTGATGGGAATAAAGGGAAATAGTTGTAACTTTACATAATGAATTAGTAGTTAGTAGGTGGTAGTTAGTAGTACGTTCACTGCGTTCACTTAGTAGAAAGACAATGCATGAAGTGTACTACTAACTACCACCTACTAACTACCCTTTAATTAGAATTCAATGGCTAAATCAAAAACTGTATATATTTGTTCCGCTTGTGGGGCAGACTCCCCTAAGTGGCAGGGTAAATGCCCGAATTGTGGTGGATGGAATACGTATGTGGAAGAGTTGGTGACGAAGGAGTCTGCTGCTAAAAAAGTAATACCCGGGTTAATAGGTGAAGAAAAGGCACGTCCGCAGTTGTTGAGAGATGTAACTGCTGAGGAGGAAGAACGCCTGGATCTGGGTGATGCGGAACTAAACCGGGTTCTGGGTGGCGGATTAGTAAAGGGATCTCTGGTGCTGATCGGTGGTGAACCGGGCATTGGTAAATCGACGCTTGTGTTGCAAACGGTGTTGAACCAACGGGCTATTAAGACGTTATATGTATCGGGTGAAGAGAGTAGCCGCCAGCTAAAACTCCGTGCGGAACGGCTGGGGCCTGACCATTCTACTTGTTATATTCTTTGTGAAACAAATCTGGAACAGATCTTTACCCATGCGGCGAATGTACAACCGGACCTGATGATCGTTGACTCTATCCAGACTATTTTTACGGAATTGGTCGAGTCCTCTCCGGGAAGTGTCTCACAGGTACGTGAATGTAGCGCCCTCATCCTTAAATATGCGAAGGAGACGGGAGTGCCTGTTTTATTGATCGGACATATCAATAAGGAAGGGAGTATTGCCGGACCGAAAGTGCTGGAACATATTGTGGATACGGTGCTTCAGTTTGAAGGAGATCAGCATTATATGTACCGTATTCTGAGAAGTATAAAGAACCGGTTTGGAAGTACTTCCGAATTGGGTATTTATGAAATGAGGCGGGATGGTTTGCGGGAGGTAAGTAACCCTTCGGAGCTGTTACTGACCCAGAATCATGAAGGACTGAGCGGGGTGGCGATCGCTGCTGCGATTGAAGGAATGCGTCCGTTCCTGATCGAAACGCAGGCATTGGTCAGTTCGGCTGTTTACGGAACTCCTCAACGGAGTGCGACCGGGTTTGACCTGCGCCGCATGAATATGTTACTGGCGGTATTGGAAAAGCGGGCCGGATTTAAACTGGTCCAGAAAGATGTTTTCCTGAATATCGCGGGAGGACTAAAAGTAAATGATCCGGCGATAGATTTGGCTGTGATTAGTGCTGTTCTTTCTTCCAGCCTGGATATTTCGATTGATCCGGGCATTTGTCTGGCCGGTGAAGTGGGATTGTCCGGGGAGATTCGTCCGGTGAACCGTATCGAACAGCGGATTGCTGAAGCTGAGAAACTGGGTTTCTCTACCATCATTATTCCTCATAGTAATCTGAAAGGCTTTGATACGTCCGGTTACCGGATCCGTATTGTGCAGGTGAAGAAAGTGGAAGAAGCGTTCCGGCAATTGTTTGGATAGTCCATCCAAAAGAGAAAACAAAATAATTCCCCGCGAAGGCGGGGATCGCATAAGAACAGACAATAGTTCCCCTCTCTGAATGCGTTTTTTGGACGCAGGTAAGTTACAAATGGAATATCCCGGTTTATCGGGACTTAGCGGTGTTTCTACTCCGGGTTTATCACCCGGAGCAATATATTTATTATCTCTGTTTTGCTTCCGGTATCTCAATGGATTGGCCCCGGTATCCCGGTTCATTGGGATACTGAGCCCGTTGGATTGGCTTCAGTATCCCGTTGGTTTGGGATACCGGGGTCTTTGAAAGGGACTCGCCGGCGTGGGTGTCCGCTGTTGTGCTTAGGTAGGTAGCATACTCAACTCATTTATTATTGTTATTTTTGTGAATTCTTTAACGAAATGATAATTCTCTAATGGGGGATTATTAC
>JAJQES010000109.1 GCA_021201565.1 Tannerellaceae bacterium | reverse complement strand
AAACTTTTTTTTTTTTATTTCAAATACTTTTTATTAAATGGTAATCCCCATCTTTTGAAAAAAAATCCATGATGCTAATCCAGAGAATGAAAAGAGAAATATTAAGTGTAAATTTTATTGCAACCCTTCAGAAAAAGATTCCTAATAAAACGCTTCTTACTAATAAACTGGTAGATATTCTGATGATTGAGAAAGACGCTATTTACCGCAGATTACGGGGAGATGTACCCTTTACATTTGCTGAAGTAGCCATTCTTTCCCAACAGTTAGGTATTTCTTTAGACGAATTGCTGGGTATACATTCAGACAAGAAACTTCCCTTCCATTTGCAGATAACAGATTATGAATATCCGTCAGAGACCGATTATATTATGTACGACAATTATAACCAGGTATTAGATGTATTCATTCACCATCCCCCCTTTATTGTTTCCGAAACATGGAATACAATTCCTTTTCCTTTATGTTATAATTACCCTCTGTTAACGCAGTTCTATATTTATAAATGGGCATATCAAACCTACAACTATGTACCTTTGAAACGGTTTGAAGAAACAACAGTCGAAGAAAAACTAATACAGTTGGGACAAAAAAACTCACAATTACTGTCCCTGGCTACGGAAACTCATTATATTTTTTCAGACAACCTCTTTTCAGCCCTGGTAAAAGACCTGAAATTTTTATCCAATTTACGGTTAGTTTCCCGGGAATCTCTTCAGGGAATTTATGCAGAACTGGATTCCCTGATGAATTACCTGGAAGAGTGTGCCAGACGGGGTGAATATAAAGAAACAGGAAATAAACTCTATTTTTATATTTCCGAACTGGATATTCAGACACATTACAGTCTGCTGGCAGCCAATAATAACTATATTTGTATGCTCCGGACATTAGTTATGGGATATGCCGCTACCACAGATTCTTCTATTTATCCTACAATGAATAACTGGTTTACAGCCCTGAAAAGACTCTCCACCCATATTTCGGTCAGTGGGGAAAAAGAGCGGATCCAGTATTTCAAACAACAAAGAGAGATCATCGATAAATTAAAGGAATAATCCGGATGGGACCGCATAGATGCTCATGTGTTTTCAGGTATGGAACACATCCGTATCTCTGCGATCCCGTATCACTCCTTAGTTACAGCCACATCCATTGGATTGTTCCGAAGGCGTTTTCTTTTCCCGGCTATCTTCTGTCTGATCGATTAACGGGTTCTGCCGGTCATCTTCCATGTCATTGATTATGAGGATTTCCTCTTCAACAATAATAGCAGGTTCATCAAAATACTCAGGATCCCTTCCTATAAATTCCGGTTGTGCAGGCCGATCGTCTACATACGGATCGGGTAATTCATCTTTAACACCGGTTTTCTTTTCATCCACCTTTGGTTCTTCTGAGGCATCTTCGCGGTCAATTCCCTCCCTGTCCGCAACGTCTTCATCCGCGATTAACCTCTCCTCCTCCGGAGTAACCACCGGACTCGCCGGAATCATAAATTCCTCCTCTGCAGTTTCAGCCACCAGATCATCTTCATCCTTATAATCCTGGTATTCGGTTTCCAACATGCCTAACACCTCATCGGTAGTTTCACAACTCAGGTAATCATTCAGAGCCGGTTCCTTCTCTTCGACGATCTCCTCCAGACGACGTGCCATCCAGTCTTTTTTATCAGCTCCCCCGATAATAGGAGTTGCTTCTTCCGCCTCTTTATATAGATAAGCGGCAATCGCTTCCAAACGTTCTATTGTCATATCGTTCTTATTTTAAGTTCAATAAAACAAAAACAGGTTACGACAAAGAAGTGTTCACGAATCCTTTTTATTCTGATTTAATGCTGGTTACCGGATCACTGTTCGCGGCTCTCCAGTTTTGGAACGTAACAGTAAGAAGAGTAATAAAAGCCACTACCGCAAAAGCGATCGCAAATATCCACCAATACATTGGGGTACGATAAGCAAAGTTCTCCAGCCAGTTCTTTACCAACAAATAACTGATGGGCGCCGCCACTATGAAACAGATCACCAATATACGCAGGTAGACCTTATTGAACATCGCAATGACCTCTCCACTGGAAGAGCCCAGCACCTTACGGATCCCAATCTCTTTAATCCTATACTCACTTTCAAAAATAACCAGGCCGAATACCCCTACAATAGAGATAAAAACAGCGACCAGGCTAAACAAGGTGATCAATAAAGTCATCTGGCGCTCCTTTTCGTAGGTCTGTTGGAGCACTTCATCAAAAAAGCGAACCTTAAAAGGATAACCCGGATCAAAACTATCCAGCGTATTAACCACATGCTGATAGGCTGCGCTTAAATTAGTACCGGCCTTCACACGGATATACAGGCACCGGTTCTGCACAGGATTTCCCCAATCTTCTGTTCCCCATACATGAAAAGCCATGGGAATCATGTCCGAACGTAAAGAGGCAAATTTTACATCCGGCATAAAACCGACAATCTCCGCATCATCCACTTTTTCATTTACCTCTAATTCCAGTTCATGGCGGGCTTTCTCATTAAAGATATAGGCACCCCCACCGGTACGTTCGTCATCCGGACGAAAATCACGCCCTTCATGGACCGTAATTCCCATAACCTCCAGAAAATCCGGATCTACCGGTAAGCACTGGAAATTAATTTCTTTGTCCCGGTATTTTCGTCCCCATCCCATATACCGGTCTCCACTGGATAGCAGGAACTGGGCACCTGTCACCGCGTCAATTCCCGCAAACTGTTTCAGGTCATTTATAATAACGGCTTTATTAGGGGCATGTGTATAATTGAGATAGGTGATAATCAATTGATCTTTATCGTATCCCAATGTTGTGGTCTGCATATAATGACTTTGCAGATACATAAACCCCGCTCCGATAATAAGAGCAAAAGAAGCGATAAACTGAAAACCCAGTAAACCATTCCGTAACATACGCCCTTTCGGAGACAATCCGAAACTACCTTTCAATACCAGCGCCGGTGGGAAAGATGTCATATAATAAGCAGGATAAAGTCCTGCAAAAAAGGCCAGCAGAAACGCCAGTCCACCTGTCAGGAACAGGACCGGACCATTCGCGGCAAAAGTCACCTCTCCACTCACCAGATCCCGGAATTCACTATGAGTAAACAGAAAAACCACTCCCAGGGAAAGCCCAAAAGAGAGCAGACAAATACAAACAGCTTCCGACAAAAGCGCTTTCCGTAATACACTTTCCTCAGCTCCCATGACCTTTTGAGTATTAATGCTTTTTATCCGCATAGGAGTCAGCGCCATACTAAAATTAGTAAAGTTGATCGCCGCGATCACTAATAAGACAATAGCAATAATAAACATGACCGCAACAACCTGGGGACTCGATTTTTCTTCCGGGTCATACTCTACATTCTTAATATAATGCAGGTCCGTAAAAGGGGTTAACCGGATACGGACATCATCCGCTGAAACACCAAATGCGGTCTTAAATGCTTCCTGATGATAGTTTTGCATATAGTTGTCCACCACCTCATCAGACAAATCAGGTGAACTCAACCGTACAAAAACGATATAATTGAAATTGCCAAAATTAGTTTTGTTCTCATTTCCCATGGATAAATAAATCGCATTTTTCAAAGAGCTATTCCGGGGAAAATCCCGGTAGACCCCACCTACCGTATAATTAATTTCACCCATTTTTATACTGGATCCGACCGCACTCTCGTCTCCAAACATTTTTATTGCCATACTTTCCGCCAGAATCACTTTTTCAGGTTCCCGGAAAGCTTCCGCGATCCCTTCCACCATTTCCAGGTTAAACACATCCGTAAAACCATCAGAGACCGGAACGACAAATTCTTCATACCAGACTTTGTCCCCATGTTTCTCAACCTCCAACACCGGTTTCCCCCAAAACATATTCACAATAGTACCGGCTTCCAGATAAGGAGAAGCATCAAAAAACACCTCTGCCAATGGACGGCAAAGAATAGACTGGGCAGTCGTCTCTTCAAAAACGGCCTCTACCCGGTAGATCGCATCTGCCGAGGGAATACTTCTATTATAAGTATGATCATAATTGATCTGCATCATGATCAGGATAAAAGCGGCAAACGCCACAGTCAGTCCTAATATATTCAACAAAGTAGCGACTTTAAAACGGCGCAATACATTCAGGAAATTCCGTAGGATAATTTTCATAAAAGTGTGTCTTTATAGGATAATACGCAAACATTCAGTAAACGTTGCAAATATATGAATTTTATATTTCCTGCAAATAGGCACCCAGTAATCCTGAAGGTGCCGTTTTGTTTTTTTGCAGGATCTCTTTATGGGCAAATTCAAGAAAACTATCTTTTGCCCGCGAAACAGCCACGTTCAGCATATTCGGCCCCCGGTCAAAAAACATCGTCGCAGCATCCTCCGGTCCATATACCATAGAAAACAGAATAACCGGCCGTTCAGCCCCCTGCAAAGCATGGACCGTTCCCACTTTCATACGGTTACAATCAAAACCGGCCTTTTTAAGCAAGTGCCATAACTTTTTCTTTTGCCCTACAAAAGGAGTAATAATCCCTACCATATCTTCTATCTGTACATATTCTTTTCCATTCGCATAGCGCTCTACGATCCGGTCCCTGTTCTCCAACAACCATTTTACGATGGCTTCCGCTTCAAACGGATTGGAACGGTCCCTGTTCTTTACTTCCGAATGGCCGTCCACATGGATAAGTGCCATGGGCGGGAACAGACTCTTTCCGGAAGATTTTCCTTTCAGGGGCTTCAACAATCCGTTATAAGCTAACTCATTACAATAGTTTATAATTTCATCATAACACCGGCGGTGTTCTACCAGTAAAACACCCCGCTCCGTTACTCCCTTTTCCCGGTAACCACACCCATTCTAGGCCATTTTCATGATACTTCCGTCCGATGAAAGAAAACCTTTCGGACTATATTCCTTTTCATACACCAGGTCATCATATTGATGGATTAAACCGGCTTCCAATAAATTTCCCAGGTCCACTTTAGGAGTTGTACTCCAGACCGGCTCGATCTGTTTGATATCTCCTACTACCACCGCTTGTTTTGCCAGGGCAAATGTAGCCGCGCCAACCTCCGGCGGCACCTGTCCGGCCTCATCCACAATCAGCAGGTCAATAAAATCCAGTAAAGGTTCCTTGTCAAATACAGTTTTATCACGCTCGTCTTTTCCCATATAACGGAAACTGGTAAAAAAACGGGGTGTCATATAAAAAGTACTCACAAAACAGGGAGTCAACATCGCATGACGCTCCCATCTCTTTTTAGAAGGTTCTGCTCCTTTACTGGTAAAATTCTCTTCCTGTAAAGCCTCTTCCGTAGCAGCGATCCACTTTCCTTCCCAGTAATGGGTAGCCAGTTGAAACGCTTTGTGCCGCAGGGTGATATCTAATTCATCATAAAAACAGTTCATAGATACCTCTTTTCCCTGTTCATTCCGGATGGCGATTTTCTGATATTCCTTTTCCCAATACGCCTCTTCCGATAAAGGAGGTTCCCCTTTAATTTGATTACCGGTCTTCCAGTGGGTCCACCGTTGAATCTTTTCCACCACAGTCTGCAACAAACGGACCCGCTCTGTGATTTGCATAAGAATAGCGGAACTGGTATAAGTCTGTATGACCATCCCCTGCAAAGGATACTCATCCAGCAAAACATCCAGTTCTGCTTTACGCTCTTTCCATGCCCGTTTCACATTCAACCAGCAGAGGAACTGCCGGAAAAGGGATTCCCGCTGAAAATAAGTCAAAACAGTTTGCTGAGCCTCCCTTAATAGTTTGATCTCTTTTTCAAAGGCCGCTGCATCCATAGGAGTGGATCCTTCCTGTAACCCATGAACCCTTACCAGGTCTTTTGCAGAGAGATACTCCTTCCAGGCTTTTCCCCCTTCGGTCAGAATCTGGGCAATCTGTCTGATCTGTGTTTTTAGTTTTTTAGTATATTCCGCCAGCGACAGAGCCGGACGGCGAAAATAGGCAGCCGCATGATCCAGAAACTGTTCCCGGGCATTCCGCAGATACTCTTTCGTTTCCAGTTGCTGAAAAAGCCCCTCCCCGTTTATCTTTTTATAATTGATGCCTTTTAGTTCCTCCTCCCGTTTGGAAGACGCCGGCAGATAGGTCGCATATCCTTCCACATCCGGGATCCATCGTCCCTCCAATCCCGACCCGGGACGTGTTTTGGAACGTGAAAAACTCTCGATAATATTGGTAACTGCCTGATTATTGGCCGAACAGGCCAGGATCACTTCCGGCCTTTCTCCATCCCCTTCCAGTACGGAACGCACCATCGCATTGGCTACAATACTTTGTAACAAAGTGGTTTTCCCCGTTCCCGGAGGACCATTCACCGCAAAGATCCGGTTTTCATCCGACAAAAAAGTATAAAGGCTTTTCCGTTGGGAAACAGACAGAGGAAATTCAAATCCCATTTGTCCCAGATGTTTTTCATTCCACCGGATCAGTTCCCCGGTACTCACCGGCTCTATAGGCTTTACCGGTTGTAAGGAAGCCAGGGTCATTAACAACGGGGGAAGTGTGTCCTGTTTCAACAGGTATTCATACAAACCAATGATTCCGGCCGCCGCCCCGGTCTCCTCATCCGGCATCAACACAATCCCATCCTTCACACAGACAAATCCATCCACCTGAAAATCCGGCAGGGTACTCCCGGCTAATTGGGTAAACAGTTCATGGATGTAACCTATATAATCCTCAAACGAAGTAAACCGCAAAGGTTCAAGTGCCATGTACCGGTCCAGTTCTTCCACCCCACACAGCGTAAACTCGACCCGGTCGTCCGCATAAGGGGATAAAAAACAACGGGGAATAACCGGAAAACAGACAGACGGCACAGACAATTGTCCTTCTCTATCCATCTGTACATAATACCAGAAAGGTAACTGAGG
>JAJQES010000386.1 GCA_021201565.1 Tannerellaceae bacterium | reverse complement strand
GTTCCGAACATCAATAAGGTAGCTCCCCCCAATACCGGATCCGGCATGATAGAGAAAGCAATCCCTACGACAGGGAAAAGCCCCAGTAATACCAACATCCCGGCAATGTAATAGCCTACATAGCGGCTGGCCACTCCGGTCAGTTGGATGATCCCATTATTTTGTGCAAAGATAGAGTTAGGAAATGAATTGAAAATTCCGGCAAGCATAGAGTTCACCCCATCTGCCAACACACCGCCCGATACACGGCGAAGATATTTTTCACCCTCAATCGGTTTGCCGGAGATCAGCGAATTGGCTGTTACATCTCCGGTCGCTTCAATAGCAGTGATCAGATATACCAGGCCGATAGCGATAAAGGAGGACCAGTTAAAGGCGAGGCCATATTTGAAAGGTACCGGAATATTAAAACTCAGTAATTCCTGGCCGGCTGCCTGGTCCATATTAACCATCCCCAAAAACCAGGCCAGCAGATAACCGATGATCAATCCCAGCACAATAGAACTCATCCGCAGATATTTATTATTACAACGGTTAAAAAACAGCACACTCAACAGCACGGTTGCGGCTACTCCCACATTCTGCGCGTTTCCGAATGTTCCGGTTTCCATCGCTCCGAATCCCCCGCCACAGGAAACGATCCCTACCTTTACCAGGCTAAGGCCGATAAGTAGCACCACAATACCCGAAACCAACGGTGTAATAACGGAACGAAGATACTTAAAGGTGCGGCTAACGATCATTTCGATGGGGGCAGCCGCGATACAACACCCGAAGATCAATGGAAGCCCACCCGCAAAACCGGCGGTAATAATAGGACCAATAAAAGAGAAGCTGGTACCCTGGATACAAAGAAGTCCGGCACCCACCGGACCCACTCTCCGGCACTGGATAAACGTAGAAAAACCGGAAACAAACAGAGCCATAGAAACCAGAAACCCTTTGGTTTCCAGATCCAACCCCAGCGCATTGGCTATAATCAGGGGAGGCGTAATAATGGCCACAAAGATAGCCAACAAATGTTGGATCGCAGCAAAAAAAGCATCCCGGAAAGGAGGCCGGTCGTTGATCCCATAAATCAGGTCTGTCTGCTGGACAGGGTTTAGTGTCTCTTCCAGCTCTTTTGTATTGATCTTCATATTCAGTTTGTTTAAAGTCCGCAAAAGTACATATTTTACCTGACAATTAGAGAATACGGCTGAACAAACCATCCCAATTGAGCTTACAATGACGAAAATTTCTAAAGCAAGCCATCTTCTTTCTGAGGGATACGGTTTCTCTTTCGTTAGTCATGCGTCTCCCCGGATTATCCCCAGGGGATAATCCAATAAGGCCTGGGGATAACGAATTATCCCCAGGCCTTACCGCAAGCTATCGCAGGACCCGGAAAAGGGGTATACAGGGAAAAGACGACAGAGATGTCTGTCTGTATTTTATAACTCCAGCATTAACATCTCTTCTCCTTTGGTGTTCAATACCTGAAGAGACATATTTTTACCCCGTTTACGTAACACCATCACGGTAGACGTATCCATCCGCTGGCTGCCACCGATCACGACGGGAAAGTTATTGCCTTTTGTTTTTACCGGATGATAAGCAAACCGGTGTGTATGAGCACTGAGATTTATATCAAAAGGCGCTTTCTCCAACAAGGGGGGCCATAATCCGGAACAGGGACTGTAAGCATCTCCATTTCCATACACGGGAATATGATTCAGCAGGACCCGGCGCGACGCATTTTTAAAAGCCGGGCTATTCAGTTCCTGCTCCAGGAAATCCACCTGGTCTAACCGCAATTGGGTGAAATCATTTAATCCGTAATATACCCAATGGTCATCCGGTTTATCCTCCCCGCAATCCAACATCACAATCCGGGTATCTCCCCAGTTAAACGCCCCATACGTCTTATCACCGACATAATCAAACAGGTCACGCAAACCTATCGAATAGGCGTTCCGGATCTCATGGTTGCCCCGCAGATAAAAAACAGGCACCCGGTCCGCTCCTACTACTTCACACTGGATACTCATGTGTGAGATGGCTACATCTTCTGTCGCCGGGTCATCCACACAGTCTCCGTTAAAGACGACAAAATCATACCCGGTATCTTGGACCTGTTCATAAAGTACTTTTAAGGTAGGCACCTGTTTATGCAGGTCATTAAAAATAATTGCTGTAAAATCAGTTGCAGAGGCAGGAGGCAAGGTAAAGGTCGAAAAAGGACTGACCGCTGTTTCCCCAAACTCTTTCTTATATGCCTGGTATAGCATGATCTCCTGCGAACATACCCGGTAATAATAAGTTTGTCCTGGTACCAGTCCTGTCAGGCGGATCTTATTTTGAGTCCCGTTACAGATCACCTGTCCATCCACCAGTGTATGTACTTTCGTTAGATGAAGTGTATCCGTTCCATACTCTACCCAACTGTAAGTGGGTACCCAGGTCTGCCACATGATGGTCATACCTCCATCCACCGGATTCTGCAAATAGGGGTTGGTACGAAAGATCGCTTCTTTTGGAGTTTTCCAGCGGATATCAGCCACTACCGGACGATGGTCGGAGGCCATGGGTGCCTCCGGCACAAAGCGGCTCAACAAGGTGTAAGGCTGGCAAGGTGTTTTGTAAACAGCGATATAATCAATACATTCCGTTGGAGTATCAGCCGGAAATGTGGGTTTTCCGGTGTCGGTCAGCACATCAAACTGTTCTGCCAGGGCGGTCATAAAAGGAGAATCCGGACGGGCATTGAGGTCACCTGCCAGAATAAAGGGTTTACCGGAAGCGGCTGCTTCACGGGCAATGATTTGCAGAGAGGCCATCCGGTCTTCGTCTGTAAGAGACAGATGGGTACAGGCAAACAGGTACTGTTCAAACTCTACAAGTAGAAGCGCCCGTTCCTCTTCCCGTCCCGGCAAGGGGAGTGAACGATGTTGCAACGGTTTCTCTTTACTAAGGACTCCGATGCCGTATTTACCTCCGTCGTACTCAATAGCAGGAGCATAGACCCGGTGCATCAGGACCCGGTCCGCAATTTCATGAAGTACATCTATGGATTGACTTCGCCGGGTGGCACTGTCAATCTCCTGTAAGGCCACTACATCAGGGGCCACATTCAGAATCTCACCCGCCAGACGGTCAAAGTCTGTCACCCGGTCCATACCCATCGCATTACGAATGTTATAACTCATGATACGAAGTGTATTTTTTGCGGATGGTTGAGTAGATTGAGCGTGTACCAGGCCGGGCCGGCTACCGCATACCAATAGGAATAATGCAAGAATAATAGGTTTCATATAAGTTAGTTGTAAAGATTTAGTCCCTAAATGTAAGCAAAAAAATCTAAAAAGCCCCCCTCAACTCCCCCAGGGGGGAGCTTTTTCTTATAATTACCTTACCACACTGTACTTGCCTGTTTGCTGGAATAGGCGGTAAAAAATCCGGAAATGGGGATATCGTTGCCGGAGCGGACAGCTGTTATATTCGTTTGTATATTGGCAGGCGGACCACTGAATATGGGGTTGGAACCATAGAGTTCACTTTGGGCATTCATTACAAAGTCATGATATTCTTTGGTGATGGCATCTACACGCAGGGTGACCACGTCCCCTTTCACCAGTGTACTCCGTTCTTCATCCTGTTTCAGGCGGGTACAACGTACGGCTTCAAGTTCTTTCTTCTCAATGTATTCGCCATCCACCACACTGAAATTGATCAGGGAATCAGTCAATGCAATGTTATTCCGGTAGGTATGGAAACTCAGGTAATTATCATCGCTCTCGTCCGGTAGGCGTCCATAGAATAAGACATCAATCCGGTCATCAAAATAGTCTGATTCTTTCAGGTCTATTTTATCAATCTCCACCGGATAGGGAAGATAGGAAGAAGCCGTATATTCTTCCATCTGTCCATCAAAATCAACAGCTACATAGAGGGTATAGGTTTCTCCCTCTACTCCCGCAACATCAGCGTCCGTTACATAAAGTCCGGGTGTATCCGGGTCTTCCGGTAACAAATACTCCTCTTTGCTGTTCCGGATTTTCACGATAGCACCCGAAATACCTTCCGGCGGTGTGGTGGCAAAATAGCTGCCGGAACGAGTAATCTTTATGGAATGTGCAGTCTTATCCGTAGTAATATACCCATAGATCACCAACCGGGGAGGAGCATCGTCCGTAGAAATATCTATACGATCAGTACAGGCATAAATGAGTGCCGCTATAACAAACACCAAACTATTTATCTTTATATTCTTATTCATCTTCATAGTAATAACGTGTTAATGATTAAAAAGTAAAATTCCAGGTCACAGAAGGTACAAAGGTGAACAGATAGACCCGTTCCGCATACGACAGATCAGGGGTATCGGCATCCTGTCCGAAGAGTACGGTCCATGCATTTCTGCGTCCGTAGGCATTGTATAAAGAGAAAGTCAGGTCATGCCGCAACCGTTTGCCGGGTTTGGATAATTGCAGGGTCGCTGAAAGATCCAGCCGGTGATAGGCCGGATAACGGTACTCATTACGCCCGGAGTAGATGGGAATATAATTATTTTCAATCTGGAAACGGCCGGTCGGATAAGTCACCGGTGTTCCGCTTGCATAGACCCAATTGGCTGAAACGGACCATTTTTTGGATACTTCAAAATTGGTTACGACAGAAAGGTTATGAGGTTTGTCATAAGGGGAACGGTACCAGTTGCCGTCATTGATCTCATCAATCCGCCGTTTGCTGTGTGACCAGGTATAACTTATCCATCCGGTCATCCGTCCGGTATTCTTCCGGAGCATCAGCTCCAGCCCATACGAATACCCTTTCCCGAAACGCAGTTCCTGTTCCAGGTCCGCATTTCCTATCAGGTCTGCATGATCTTTAAAATCAATCACATTCCTCATGTCTTTATAGTAGACCTCCGCGGATGCTTCATAGGTATTATCCGCAAAGTTCCGGAAATATCCGGCAGAGAACTGGTCACTTAACTGGGGTTTTACATTCTGGGAAGCCTGGAACCAGACATCCAGCGGAGAACCGGCCGAAGAATTGGAGGCCATCTGGATAAACTGGGTGGTACGGGAATAGCTTGCTTTTACAGATTGCTTATCATCCAGTACATAGACTACTCCCAGACGGGGTTCAAACTGATACTGGTTGTTATAGAATTTTCCTTTCTTATACTGTTTTGTATACTCTACTTCATACTCTTTCAGGTAGTCTATTCCTTCCCCGTTCGCAATATTCTGGAACAAGGTAAAACGAATTCCATACCGTATTTTGAATTTGTCACTCAGGGACATATCGTTGGAAAGATAAAGGGCATGTTCCAGGGCGTACTCTTCCGGGGTGGTGATATGGCTGATGATGGACTCTTCTCCTACTCCCCCACCTTCACCCGGCCGGAACTTATGATACAACATATTGTATCCGAATTTGATATGGTTCAGGGGATTGGGATGGTAAGAAAAATCCGCTTTCAGGCCGTAATCATGCATTTCTGATTTCCAGTCCTGGCTCAATTGTGGGGTCACATCATAACGCAACGCATAATCATACCAGCTGCCTAACAGGGTAAAATTGGAAAAGAGTTTCGGGGAAAAGATATGGTTCCAGCGGATGGTGGCGGTTTTATTTCCGAAATCCATTCCGGCAAAGTTCGTAGAAAAGTTGTCCCGTCCGAAATACCCGGCAACAAAGATCCGGTTAGTATCATTGATCCGGTAATTGACTTTCATATTCATATCGTAAAAGTAGAGACTGGACTCCCGGGTGTTTTTGTCACTGGCCAGCGGAAGAAACAGGTCTGCATAGGTACGGCGGCCGGAAACAATGAAAGAGGCTTTCTCCGTTCCCAAGGGTCCTTCCAGGGTCAGACGGCTGGCAATCAACCCGATTCCACCGGTTCCTGTAAACTTTTGGTTGTTTCCATCCTTGGTACGGATATCCATCAGGGAAGAGAGACGCCCTCCAAAGGTGGCCGGAATATCTCCTTTATACAGCACGACATCTTTGATCGCATCGTTGTTGAATACGGAAAAGAATCCCATCAGGTGGGAGGCGCTATAGACAGTTGCTTCGTCCAGCAGGATGAGGTTCTGGTCATGGCTTCCCCCCCGTACACTGAAACCGGACGACCCTTCTGAGGTGGACTGTACTCCCGGTAATAATTGGATGGCTTTGATCACATCGACCTCTCCAATCAGGGCGGGAATGGCTTTGATCTCTTTTACAGAGAGTTTCTCCATGCCCATCTCCATGTTGGTAATATTGGAATTACGGGCTTCGGCTGTTACCACAATTTCTTCCAGTTGACTGGTGTTTACATCCAGTGTAATATTCAACCGGGTATCTTCTGCCAGAGAAACCGGGATCTCTTTGGGGGTGTATCCTATATAAGAAACAAGCAGTGTATACTCTCCCGGTGTTAAACTAAGCGAATAAAACCCATACGCATTGGTAACTGTCCCCAACGATGTCCCTTTTACCTGAATACCGGCTCCCGCCAGGTCCTCGCCATCCATACTATCGGTTATGGTACCACTGACCGTATATTTACGCCCTTGTGCATATACCACAGATGGAATCATCAACAAAAGAAAAAGGGTCACATAAAAATGTTTCTTTGTAATCATGCAATTTTTTATTTTGGATTCGGTATAAAAATCAGCTCATAGATGTCTTTTTCTTTGACATGCCGTCTGTCATAAGATGGGAAACAGATCAAAAACCACTACACCTGCTTTTTATAATTTCATTTTATTAACTTTCAAAAGTAAGCACTCTACTCCTATCTGAGAAAAATAAAAGACGAAACAGCCGGATTTATAGATGAAAACGATTTTTGGACCCCTCCATGGAAAAAAGTGAAACTGAAAAGAACCTTTTCCCCGGTCAGGCCGCACAGCTGTTAAATTCTCCGTTTTAAGTCCCGGAGGG
>JAJQES010000192.1 GCA_021201565.1 Tannerellaceae bacterium | reverse complement strand
GAACCTATATCTTTGCCAAAACCGGGAAGATCCTAAATGCGTGATAGATTGAAAAACAATAACCTCATAGTTGAACCTTTCGTAAAAGATTTGGCAAAGAACCACTCTACAACTGCTTTGAAATCTTTGTACCGGATTTACCGTGTCCCCATTACAAGGTATATTACCCAGTATGTTCATTCACAGGAGGAAACGGAAGAGTTACTTTCGGATGTCTTTCTTGCGGTCTGGGAAAACAGGGACCTGTTAGGTGAGATTGAAAACTTTAATGCCTGGATTTATAAAATAGCCCGGAACAAATGTCTGAACCACCTGCGCAATGAACCGGTTCACACCATAGATCTGAATGAAATTCCGGTAGACTTGTTCCGGCATACGGAAACCACGGCAGAGGATGATCTGATCGCACGGGAAACCATTGACAAATTAAATAAAGCTATCGAAGCGCTTCCTCCCCGTTGTAAGCTGGCTTTTAAACTGGTCCGGGAAGATAAAATGAAATATAAAGAGGCGGCCGACCACCTGAATATCTCGGTCAAAACCCTGGAAAACCAACTGACCACTGCCATCCGGAAATTAAAAGAGACACTCAAAGGACTGTAATATCTCTCCTTTCTAACAACATCATCTACTCAAACAAAAAAATCACCGGTCATATAGGGGGATTTTATTTTTTCCGTTACATAGATAATATAGAGAAGACAACTATGTACGAAAACCAGGATATAGAAGCAATCATTATAAACTATCTGGCAGGTGAAAGCACGGCCGAAGAGCTCCTTTACCTCTCCGGGTGGCTCCGGGAAGATCCGCAAAACAAACAGGTATTTACTCAATTACAGTCTTACTGGAAAGCAGACGTGTCCCCTACGGCTACTATTGACTACGACCGGACATTTGAACAACTCCTCCGGAAAACAGCACAGACACAAATACCCCGGCAAACGAAAACCATCCGGTTGCACATGTGGCGTGTGGCGGCAATCGCAGCCATTCTCGCAGGCATCCTTTTCGCTGTCCCCTATCTGTTCCGGCAAACACCCGGCCAACAGTTCACGTATATCTCAGGAAATGGGGTCGCAGAATTTACACTGCCGGACAGTACACGTATTACGCTGAATAAAAATACCGTTCTGACCTATACCCATGCGTATGGAAAAGAAAAACGGGAAGTATCTCTCACCGGAGAAGCCTGGTTTGAAGTCGAAAAGGATGAAAACTGCCCTTTCGTGGTTGATATGGAAGAAAACAGGATCACAGTGTTAGGTACGGCATTCAGTGTACGCAACCGGCCTGAGGAAAAATCCATTTCCGCCGTACTGGTAGAAGGTTCCATCCGTTTTGAATCACCGGGACAAACTATACTTATAACACCGGAACAGAAACTTATATACCACAAAGCGAACCAGGGTCTTGAATTAATTCCGGTGGACATTGACCTTGCGGTTGCCTGGAAAAAGAATCTGATCACCTATAAATCACAAACATTCAAAGAAATATGCGAACTTCTGGAAGATCATTATGGAGTAAAACTCAACACGATGGATGAAACCATCAAAGAGGACCGCTACACCGGCACATTTGACGGAGACCTGGATATAGAACGGATTTTTGTGATTCTGGGTAAAAATATCCCATTCAAATGGGAAAAAGTAAAGCATAAAACCTATTCGATCGAACAATAAATAAAGTAGTAACCTAAAAAATTGTGAGCCTATGAGAAGAGTATGAAAAACAAAAACCGGCCAATCCTGGAAGAGCAGCCGGTTTCTAACATGTTTAACAAGTCAAAAAAACGGAATGTTACGGCAAATAACATATCCGGCTTTTAGTAACCTTATTACATTCTGCAAAGATATGAATTATACACAAACCAACTTGTTTTCAGGTACTGAAAACACAAAAAAAGGATGGATTTGTCTCCGCCTTGTATGTATTTTATGCTGTTTAGGTGTATATCCGCTATTTGCGGCAGACCAATATGCACCATCCAAAAAACTAACGATTGTCACCACACAATCCACCCCACTTGCTGAGATCCTCAAAGAAGTCGAAAAACAAAGTGAATTTCTTTTCAATTACAAAGACAGTGATATCTCTTCCGTTAACGCCCGGGTAAATGTGACAGAGGGCTCTATACAGGACGTCCTGGAACAGGCATTACGGGGAAGCGGACTCACCTATGTGATCGAAGACCGCCATATCACCCTGTCCGTCCTCCCGGCAAATCAAACGAACATACCGGTTACCGGAATTATACTGGATGCCTATAATGATCCGCTGACCGGTGTCAGTATCGTGATTAAGGGGGAAGGACGCGGAACGATTACTGACCTGGACGGGCGTTTTAGCCTCGAAGTTCCGCAGGGTTCGGTACTGACCGTCTCCTTCATCTGTTACCAGAAACAGGAATTTACCATACGTGATAACCGGCCGTTAACCATCCGCCTGCAGGAAGAATTTACAGATCTGGACGAAGTGGTTGTTGTCGGATACGGAACACAGAAAAAAGTAAACCTGACCGGGTCTATCGGAATTATCAGTTCCAGAGAACTGGCCCTGAAACCGGTTGGGCAAACCTCTACCGCCTTACAGGGGTTATTACCGGGTGTAACCGTCACCCAATCTTCCGGCCAGCCGGGTGAAGATGGAGGGCAGATCCGGATCCGGGGGATCGGTACATTAAGTGATGCCAACCCGTTGGTATTGATTGACGGAGTAGAAGGCTCCATCAATAATATTGATCCCAATAGTATCGAGTCTATCTCCGTGCTGAAAGACGCGGCTTCCTCCTCCATTTACGGTTCCAGGGCTGCCAACGGAGTCGTTCTTGTCACCACCAAACGCGGCGGTGAATCCCGTTACAAAGTATCGTACAGCAATTATGTAGGCTGGCAGAAACCAACAGATATGCCTGACCTCGTTGACGCGGTCGGCTATATGGAACTATTAAATGTGGCCTATCAAAATGTGGGCCGCGATCCACTCTATTCCACGGAATTGATTGACGCTTATAAAAAACAAAATGGAGTCAGTTCAAACCTCTATCCGGATACCGACTGGCAGAAAGTAGCCATGAAAGGGTCCGCCCTGCAACAAAATCATTTTATAAATGTATCAGGCGGAAACGATAAATTACGGATGTTTACCTCTGCAGGTTACTTCTCCCAGCAGGGTTTGCTGGACAACACGGATTTCCGCCGTTTTACTTTACGTAACAATATGGACTGGATTCTCTCCTCCCGGTTAAGTGTACGGCTGGACTTACAGTTCATCCATTCACGCAGGTCTACTCCCGGCACAGCACCTAATGAATTATTCCAGTGGATCAATGGCTTGCCCTCCAATTTACCCTATCAGAATGAAGACGGCACCTGGGGGGTCGGGTGGAACGGAGCCAATCCGGTTGCACACGCGAAAGAATCCGGGCGCAATGTGTACCGCACTCCCTGGGGATCAGTAAATGCAGCTGTGATCTATAAACCTGTAGAGTGGATCACTGCCGAAGTGAACGTGGCGCCTAAATTTGTGATGTCAGACGAAAATAAACTGAAAACTCCGATCCAGACCTATCTGGCCGACGGAACCCCCAGTTATGTGAATCCTTCAAAAAGCGAATTAACAGAAAGCCATAGCAGGGAATTATATAATAATTTCCGCGCGACCGTCACAGCGGAAAAAACGTTTGCCCGGAAGCATGACACCAAACTAATGGTTGGATTTACACAGGAGGATTATAAAAACAATAATTTCTACGCTTACCGCGACTCTGTAAATGTACTCTATCCGGTACTGAATACTGGCGGTGCAGCCAACCGCAACAACGGAGGGAAAGCAGAAGAATGGGCATTGCGCTCCTGGTTCGGACGTGTAAACTATGCATACAATCAACGGTATCTGGTTGAGTTCAACCTCCGGTATGATGGTTCCTCCCGCTTTGCCAAAGAGAACCGGTATGCCCTGTTCCCTTCTGTATCGGCCGGATGGCGCATCTCCGAAGAAACCTTTATGCAAGGTACAAAAGGATTCCTGGATGATGCCAAGATACGGGCCTCATGGGGACGATTAGGAAACCAGAATATCGGAACCTATCCTTTCACCAGCAGTGTGGAGTTTGGGATCGGAGCCATGGATGGTAATTCTGTCTCGGCAGCAGCGCTGAACGATATGCCAAATGCACAGATCAAATGGGAAACCACTGAAACAACCAATATCGGATTAGATCTTGTGATGTTAGGCAACCGATTAACCGTGACGGGAGAATATTACAAAAGAAGAACAGAAGATATCCTTCTGAAATTGAATATACCGTTAATTGTAGGGCTTGGTAATCCTTACCAGAATGCCGGCATCGTTGAAAATAAAGGTTGGGAACTCTCTATTGGGTACCGTGACCGGGCCGGAGACCTGAATTACAGCGTACACTTCAATCTATCGGATGTAAAGAACAAGATCATAGACCTGCGTGGGCAGGATGAAACCGGCCTGCAGGCAAACCGGGAAGGACACCCGGTTGGGGCTATTTACGGATATATAGCCGACGGCTACTTCCAGTCGGAAGAAGAAATCGCCAGCCACCCGACACAGTTTGGTTCCGTAAAACCCGGAGACATCAAATACCGTAACCTGAATGGTGACGATGTGATCGATGGAGAAGACAAAGTGGTCATCGGAAATGTCATCCCCCGTTATAGTTTCGGATTAAATGTAACTGCGGAATACAAAGGGTTTGATATTAACGCCTTTTTCCAGGGAGTAGGCAAACGTGACGGTTATCTCTGGGGAGCCGGGATTACTCCTTTCACTACCAGTGGAGCCGTTGGAGGTACGATCCGGGAAGATAACCGGGATTACTGGACAGAAAATAACCGGAATGCCCGCTATCCGCGTCTGGCATTTGGGGAGACCAACAATACCCAATACTCTACCTTCTGGATGCAGGATGCCAAATACATCCGTCTGAAAAATCTCCAGATAGGTTATACGGTCCCTGCCTCCTTAGTCCATAAAGTGGGTATGGAAAGATTCCGGATCTACGCAAACGGAACGAACCTGTTCACCATTGATAAATTCCTGAAAGGCTATGACGTGGAAGCTCCGGTAGGTGTAGGTAATTATTATCCGCAAACCCGGTTGTTCAGCTTCGGTTTAGAGTTAGTTTTTTAATCTTAAAAAATCGATTAGTATGAAGAAAATATATTTTATCTGCTTTTTAACCCTTACGGTTTTCCTGTCCTCATGTGCAGATTACCTGGAACGCTATCCGCTGGACGGTCCGGCATCTGATACCTATTTTACTGATGAGAGCGACCTGCTTACAGGAATATACGGTATCTACAAAATAAATAGCTACCGCCCGGTTGACAATATACCGCTTCAACTTGTGCTGGACAACCTGACGGATATTGGTTACGACCGTAACACCGGCGATTTTCATCAGATCAGTAGCGGAAACCACGACGTAAATAACAGTTTTGTTAAAGATATCTGGGAAAAATCTTACCAGGTGATTGCCCGTTGTAATTTTATGCTGGACAATATGCACCGCGCTGAGGATGCCGTACCGGCTGCTACTTACAAAGCATTACAAGGGGAAGCCCGTTTTGTAAGAGCGTTTACCTATCATTATCTGATCGAACTGTACGGAGGGGTGCCGCTGGTCACTCACATGCTTTCCTTAGATGATGCACAGATGCCCCGGAGTTCCAAAAAAGAAGTATTTGACTTTATTATTAAAGAACTGGATGAAATTGTCAATGACCTTCCCGATAAACAGGGCGGAACCGGCCGTGCCGGAAAGAGCGCGGTCTATACGCTCAAGTCCCGGACGGCTCTTTACAACGGTGAATACGACATGGCAGCAGAAGCAGCGTTAAAAGCCATGAGCCTGAATGTTCACAGCTTAGATAGTAATTATGGAGAATTATTCAGATATGCAGGAGAAGGTTCGCAGGAAATCATCTGGTCACACCAGTTTCTTCAATCAGCCGACTTCACTCATAGTACACCCATTTGCTTCGTGTCACGTAACGGACAGGGGTATTCCAACAAAGTGCCCTCCCAGACGCTCGTGGATGCCTATCAATGCATCGATGGGAAAGATATTGATAAATCGGATTTGTATGACCCGGAAAATCCGTTTGAAAACCGTGACCCAAGATTAGGATATACCTTAGCAGTACCGGGTTCGGTATTTTTCGGATTCCAGTTTGAAACACACCGGGACAGTCTGGAATGCTGGAATTACAACACAGATCCTCCCACACGCATAGAAAACCAGGATGGTGTAAATGCGTATGCTTCCTTTACCGGATATTGCTGGAGAAAATATGTAGATGAGGCTGACTGGGGCATGACTGCCAACTCACAGATCAACCTGACAATCATGCGGTATGCGGAAGTATTGTTGAATTATGCGGAAGCAAAAATCGAAGCCAACCAGATCGACCCATCCGTATATGATGCAATTAACCAGGTACGCCAACGGGCTTCCGTAGATATGCCTCCCCTTCCTACCGGATTAACTCAGGCGGAACTCCGGTCGGCCGTACGGAAAGAACGGCTGTATGAACTGGCATGTGAAGGTTTCCGTCTATTCGACATCCGCCGCTGGAAAATCGCGGAACAGGTCATGGATGGCCCTTTCTACGGACGTGTTCAACGTGGTTATCTGACCTCTGCGCCAACGATTGACGAAAATGGTATACCCAATTACAGCCATGTCGCTAACCGTTCGGAAATGAGAATTGTACAGGAACGGATTTTCAATGCAAAGGATGGACGCGACTACCTGTGGCCCATCCCGGAACTGGAAGTCTCAGCCAATGCAATGATTGAGCAAAACCCGGGATGGTAAAATAAATTGACAATTGACAATGCACAATTGACAATTGAAATCGTATATTGCCATGGGCTAACTTTTAAATTAACTATTCTATGAAATCCTATTT
>JAJQES010000217.1 GCA_021201565.1 Tannerellaceae bacterium | reverse complement strand
GAAGGGGATTAAGTAATCAGGCGCTCGGTTTTATACCATTGCTTGCATATTTGTTAGTGGATAATTATCTCGATTATACATTATCCTTTATCATGAGTATATCCTTAAGTTTGATTTGTACCTGTGTTTACCAGTTATTTGCCAAAGAAAAAATATTCCAGTTCTCCCTGATCCCCTCCGCTATCATCCTGCTGTTCTATGCGGTGAGTATGGTGTGGAATCTGGATCCGGGAATCTACGACCGGTCTACTTCGCTTATTGAGGCAATTATGGTAGGCGTATTGGTTATTATTTATTTTAACCGGGAAATTATCCTGGTCAAAAGCGGAAAGCGTAAATACTCCGCGATCAATAAAAGTATTCTGAGAAACAGTCTGAGTGAGTTTTTCTACATCTGCAAACTGTTCCTCCTGATATATCTTTTCCATCTGCTGGCCGTCTTTTGCTTCCTCCTGTACCGCCCGGCAGATAACCCCGGCAGGTTTGGTTTTATTTTCATGGAATATGTTCCCATCCTGTTAGGGATCTTCATCATAGGCTATGAACAGATCCGTGTGTACCTGATAAAAGAGACACTCAATAAAGAGGAATGGTTACCCATCCTGAACGATACAGGCCAGGTCATAGGGAATATAGCCCGTTCAGTGAGTGAAAGAAGCACAAAAAAATACCGCCATCCGTTAATACGGATCGCAGTGATGTATCAGGGCATGTTCTATCTGGTTAAAAGAGGAGCCCAGGAACTGGTCTCTCCCAATCTGCTGGATTATCCGGTTTCCGGGTATGTTCCTTTTGGGCTGACCATTGACGAGGCAGTTCAACAACTGATGAAAACAAAGCTGGATAAACTCTCTGTGGTCCCCCGCCATATGCTTACCTATAATTTTGAAAACAGTAAGGTAAAGCAACTGATCTCTCTCTTTATTCTGAAACTGGAACATGAAGAGCAGGTGGATCATTTCCGGGGTGGTAAACTATGGAGTGTCCGGCAAATTGAAGAGAATCTCTCTACCCACGTATTCAGTGAATACTTTACAAACGAGTTTGCCTATTTGCAAAGTACTGTTTTATTAACAGAAGGGATTCTGGAAGAGATAGAAAAGGAGCATCAACCGGAAAGTTCACCGGAAGCCTAATTCAATTACTTCCAAATCTTTAATAGCAGTTCCGTCAATCGTGAAACGAACCAGGGTCCGCACCTGGTGAAAACCACTTTTACCGGCCGCGCCGGGGTTGATGTGAAGACATTTCAGGGTATCATCATATATGACTTTGAGAATATGGGAATGTCCTGCTATAAACAATTGAGGACGCTTTTCATATAATTCTTTACGGATCGAAGGTTCATACCGTCCCGGATATCCTCCGATATGCGTCATATATACAGAAACCTCTTCTATCCGGAAGCTAACTGTTTTAGGATATTCCATGCGGATTGCCTGCCCATCAATATTCCCATATACTGCCCGTAAAGGTTTTAAGATGGCCAGCCGGGCAGCCAGAGTGGCCGAACCAATATCCCCCGCATGCCATATTTCATCACAGGCTGCAAAATATTCAGCATACCGGTCATCCCAGTAACCATGTGTATCTGAAAGAAGTCCTATTTTCACCATGATACGTTTCTTTTATTCTGCAAAAGTATTTATATTTACCCAATGAAGAGCGGTTGAAGCATGGAAAACACCTATAAATATTTTCAGCGGGACATTAGCTGGCTTTCTTTCAATTACCGGGTATTGATGGAAGCAGAAGATAGATCTGTGCCGCTCTACGAGCGGATCAAATTCCTCTCCATCTACTCGTCCAACCTGGAAGAATTCTATGCCATACGGGTAGCTGAGCACCGGGGTGTTTTAATGAAAAAGCACTATACCGACGAAGAAGATATACAGACTGAAGAGATACTGGCGGAGATCACACAGGAAGTTAACCGGCAGCAACGGGAATATTACCGCATCTTCCATGAAAAAATCCTTCCGGAGTTACGGCAGGAAAATATTTATCTTTACCAGAATGAATCTCCGGAACCGTTCCATGAGGAGTTTGTCAGAGACTTTTTCAATGAAGAAGTCTTCCCGTTTCTCTCACCCGTGATGCTGGAAGCAGGAAACATCCGGACTTTCATCCGTGACCACCGGCTGTACCTGATTGTCCGGATGATCAAAAAAGACCACGAGCCCCGGAGCAGTTCACCGGCCTACCAGTATGCTTTGATGAAAATCCCCCATGCCAAGGTGCCCCGTTTTATAGAGCTTCCCCGCCATAATAATACCTTCTATATCATGTTTATTGATGATATTATCCGGGCCAATCTTCCGGTGATCTTCCCCGGTTATATCATAGACAGTTGTTATAGTATCAAAATATCCCGGGACGCGGATATTTACCTCGACAATGAAGAGACCAATATTGTTGAGAATATCCGGAAAAAAGTAAAGAAAAGAAAGATCGGCGATCTGAGCCGGTTTATGTATGACCAGGCCATGCCTGCTGATTTCCTGGCCTTCCTCTGCCACGCATTTACGATTACTCCTGACGATCTGGTTGTCGGAGGCAGATACCTGAATTTACAGGATCTGGCCCACCTGCCGAATCCCGGGACAAAAGAGTTACAAGCCCCTCTGCCCTCTCCCATGCGAATCCCTTATCTGGATGAAACAGGTTCCATGTTTAAGGCCATTAAAAAGAAAGACATTCTTCTTCATTTTCCCTACCAGTCTTTTGACTATCTGATCCGGCTGCTTATGGAAGCAGCCTTCGACCCGAAAGTCGAGGAGATCAAGATCACTCAATACCGTGTAGCAGAAAATTCGGCTGTGATAAACACTCTGGTCAGTGCCGCGCAAAACGGAAAAAGAGTAACGGTATTTGTTGAGTTAAAGGCACGGTTCGATGAGGAGAACAATATGCAGACAGCCGAGAAGATGCAACAGGCAGGTATCCGGATCATTTATAGCATTCCGGGACTAAAAGTACATGCGAAAGTAGCTGTTATATTATATAAAAACCAGGCGGAAGGCTCCCGTAAAAAGAATTTTGCCTACCTGAGCACAGGCAATTTCAATGAGAAGACAGCACGGGTCTATTCAGATATGGCCCTCCTCACCTGTGACCCGGATATTATTACAGATATTAATAAAGTATTTGCCGTACTGAAAGGAAATATCGCCTCTCCCGCTTTCCGGCATTTGCTGGTAGCCCGTTTTAATATGGCCGAAGAGCTAAGAAAGAAAATAGAACGGGAAATCTCGCATGTAGAAAACGGGAAAAAAGGAAAGATCATCCTGAAAATGAACGGGCTTCAGGATAAAGATATGATCAGGGAACTCTACCGGGCCAGTGAAAAAGGAGTGGAAATAGATCTTATCATACGGGGCATCTGTTGCCTGGTTCCTAACCAGCCTTACAGCCGGAACATCCGGGTCACACGGATCGTAGACCGGTACCTGGAACATGCACGGGTCTGGTATTTCTATAACGATGGCCGGGAAGAAGTCTACCTGACCTCTGCCGACTGGATGAAACGGAACCTGCGGCGGCGGATCGAAACAGCCTTTCCTATTCTGTCCCCTGTCATCCGGCAGGAAATAATAGACATCCTTCATCTCCAACTGGCAGACAATGTAAAAGCCTGCCGGCTTGACGAATACCTGACCAACCACTATAAAAAAGATACACTTCCCCCTCTGCGTTCACAGGAAGAAATATATACCTATCTTCAAAGCAGGATTTTGGGAACTTCCGGTAAATAGGTCGAACGGATACGCCATTCATTCGGATACAGGTTATTGGATCTATTGCCCAGATTCTTCACAAATCCTACCGGTATTTGCTGATAAGTGACCAACTGAATCCCTTTTCCGCTACCGGCAGGAGGCATGAGGGGCTCCTTCCTCAGATACCGGACCGCCTCTTCCCAGGATACATCCCACCGGGGATAACTGCCGGACTTTAGGGCTATTGACAAAGCCAGTTCATGAGCCGGAATAAAATCTTTTCCTTTGATCTCTCCTATTAAAACACCGGCAGAAATAAGAGAGAGTTTCTCCTTTAAAACAGTGTAAACCTCCACATGATCCTTTGGTATAGCCCGGTACCCCTGGGGCGAATATCCGGTTTCAAACAATTCCGGTTGATCCAATAAAGTAGTAACCACTTCCGGAACAGCTTCTCTTTTTCTTGTATCCCGTTTCTTTCGTACCTTTAAAACGCTACGGTCAGAAGGGTCTCCCGGCTTCCTGAGAACCGCACAAAAAAAGCCTTCTCCCCCTACCCGGTGAGGGAAAAACCGGTATACAGGATAATCGCCTTTCAATGCACCCGCCACCTGCCAGTCCGCCGGACACTCCACCGGCAAAACCTCTGCCCCGAACTGTTCCGCCAGATAAGAGATATTTTCCTCATTTTCCTGTGTATTATATGTGCAGGTGCTGTAAACGAGAAGTCCACCGGGAGCCAGCGAGTCCCATACATCATGGATAATACGCCGCTGCCGGGCGGCACAGAGGTCTACATTGGCTTCACTCCACTCCCCGATACTCGCCGGGTCTTTCCGGAACATACCTTCCCCCGAACAGGGGACATCCGCAACAATCACATCAAACAAATGTTCCAGAGAACCAATCGCTTCCGGATCATTGTTCGTTACAATCACAGAAGGGTTCCCCCATTTTACCATATTTTCCTTTAACGTGTAACTACGGTTTTTGATCACCTCATTACTCACTAACAGGCTTCCTTCCGGCAATAACGAAGCCAGATGAGTGGATTTTCCACCGGGAGCCGCACAAAGGTCCAGACAACAAACCGCTGAATCCATATATTGCCGGATGATCTGTTCCAGAAACATAGAAGAAGCCTCCTGGACATAATATGCACCCGCATGAAACAGAGGATCAAAAGTGAATGTCAGTCGCTCCGGTAGTATATAACCGGTATCAGACCAGGGAATTCTATTCCCGGAAGGGGTGAAAGAACTTTTAGAACGGTTCATCCGTATAGAAATCGGAGAATCTTTTTCCAGGGCGGTGAAAAAACAACCGGCATCCTCTCCCAGCAACTCCTTCATCCGGGATACAAAAGGTATAGGTAGTGACATCTTCATTGAACTGTTTCAGACAAAAGTAGTACATTTGCAGAAAATAAGTTCTATGCAACCATCTCTTTTCCTTATTCCCGTGACATTGGGAGAGACTCCTCACGAACAGGTTCTACCGGCTTATAACCGGGAAATTATCCTGTCAGTCCATTACTTTATTGTTGAAAATATCCGTACGGCACGCCGTTTCCTGAAGAAAGCCGAACCACAGATCCGGATTGATGATCTGACCTTCTACGAACTGAATAAACACACGTCACCCGAAGAACTAAGCGGTTTTCTGGCTCCGCTGGCCCAGGGACAATCTATTGGACTACTTTCCGAAGCAGGTTGTCCGGCAATCGCGGACCCGGGGGCAGACATAGTAGCTATCGCACAACGAAAAGGGTATCCTGTGGTACCGTTAGTAGGTCCATCCTCTATACTTCTCTCTCTAATGGGATCAGGATTCAACGGGCAAAGTTTTGCCTTCCATGGGTATCTGCCTATCGATGGGGGCGAACGGTCTGCTTACTTAAAGAAACTGGAAAGCCGTATCTATGGCGAAAATCAAACCCAGATATTTATAGAAACTCCTTACCGGAATAACAAACTGGCAGAGGAAATACTCCGAACCTGCCGCCCTTCCACCCGCCTGTGCATCGCCAGTGACCTGACATGCAACAACGAATATATAAAAACCCGGACAATTAAAGAATGGAAGGGTCATTTACCGGACCTGAATAAAAAACCTACGATCTTCCTGCTGTATAAATAGACTATTTACCGGTCAATACATTTAATTGATTCTCCGCTACCAGTTGACGCCGGAGCTTACTTGGACTACAACCAAAATGCTTTTTACAATAGGTTGTAAAATGAGCAGGTGAGCTAAAACCAAACTCTTTGATGATATCCGCAAAAGTGGTCTTTCCATCCGCCAGACGGGTTTTCACATGTTTGGAACGCTGTTTCAGAATCCAGCTATAAGGAGAGTCATTAAAATACTCATTAAACTTACGGTTAAATGAGCGCACAGATACATGGCACAAATCCGCCAGTTCTTCTACCGTCTTTACCTCCTGGTAATGTTTCAGAATAAACGCTTTAAAATCCAGGTCACGGTTCAGGATCGGTGACAGGAAAGAAGCCATTTCCGGTTTCGTATAAAACGTCCGGAAGATCAGGAAAATTTCTTTCTGCTTAATCGAATGTAAATGACGGCACTGAATTTTATGCTTGAGGAAGAAAATAATACTGTCCAGGACCATCTGCATAGGAGGACGTATTTCCAGCGTATGAGTTGGTTCCGTAGAAGCAAAAGGCAACAACGATTCCAGAGCCAGCTGGTCACATAACGTAAATTGGTTGTCAAAACTTAAAATGAGATAATTCACATCCGTTAATGCTTTTCCCCGGCATTTGGAATCCTGGGAGGCAAACAGGATCTGGCCGCCTCCTACCTGCAGATTATTATAGACATTGCTGCTAAATTCCATTTCACCCTCCAGTAAGAATATAAGATAATTACTATTATTCTCCACCAAATCCATAACATCTCCGGCTTTGCCGTGTACGTGATTAAAGCCTATATAAAAGTCAGAAACATAGTGTTTACAGGCCAGATGCTCTTCTACATAAAACAATTTCATAATATCCAAGATTTAACAATAAAACTTCCCTATAAAAATAGAGGTTTTATTCTGTAATAAAAAAAAATCTGACCGTTTTTTTAAACATTTCCGACATTTAACAAAACCTCCACTCCTTATTAACACATAAAATCCTGAGTTTAATGGCCAGCGACTGAATTATTAATAAAAAATTAACTGCGAAATTGATATTTATCCCATAACGATTTGTACTTTTGCAGTTGATATAAATTATAGTATATAGGATCGTATGAAAACACTGGAAAGATTAGTAGCAGAGAAATTATTGAAAATAAAAGCCGTTAA